>JBBRFT010000160.1:0-7965 GCA_038241375.1 Spirochaetota bacterium | reverse complement strand
TAAAGACAATTCAATTGCTGTTATTGCAGCAGAGGTGAACAATACATTTGGTGAAAAACATCTATATATTCTCAGTAAACCGTTGAAGTCAGGTGATTCAAAATTCATTGAGTTTGAACAGAAGAAAGAGTTTCACGTATCTCCCTTTAATTCTCTGGAAGGAGAGTACCTGTTTCAGTTTTCTAAATCTACTGATAATATTGAGATACGTATTACACTTACAAGAGGTAGTGAAAAAATTATGCTGGCACGTTTAACGGGAGATGCTCAGCCTCTGACTCAGAATAATTTAAGAAAAACTGTAATGAAATATCCTTTAACAGTTCTTAAAACAGTACCGCGGATATATAAAGAAGCTTTTAAACTTTTCTTTTTGAAGAAACTTGCATATGTTCCAAAACCTAATCCTTCAAGTCCAATGACAATCGGCATTCTCCCTCCCACATGGTTTCAGAATATTGCAAAGAGCACGGTACTCTCTGAATTCAGAAATATTAAAGAGGGATATCTTAAACTGGTATATCCCGATAATTCTGTGGAGTATTTCGGTAATAAAGATTCAAAAAACAGGGCAGAGGTAATCCTTACCAGTTACAGATTTTTTTCAAGAGTAATGATAAGCGGAGATATAGGTCTTGGCGAATCATTTATGGAACATGACTGGGATTCTCCCGATCCCGTGGGACTGATCCGTTTTTTTATTGAACAGCTGGAGATGGAGAGCGAAAATCATGTCGTGGCGAATAACCTTGGTCTCTTCCTTAACAGAGTTCTTCATAAAAGAAAGAAGAATACAATTCACGGAAGTAAAAAAAATATTAGTGCTCACTACGATCTGGGAAATGATTTTTTTCAGACATTTCTTGATAAAACGCTTCTCTATTCATGCGGAATATATAACAGTAAGAGTGATACATTAACCAAAGCTCAGTTGAATAAAATTCATACTATAATCAAACAGGCCGACATCGGACCAAAGGATCATGTTCTCGAAATCGGTTCCGGCTGGGGCGGATTTGCAGTAGAAGCTGTGAAGAAAACCGGCTGTAGAGTTACAACAATAACACTGTCGCAGAAGCAGTATGATTACGTCACTTCACTTATTAAAAAGGAGAAGCTTGATAAAAAAATTACAGTACTGCTTAAAGATTACAGACATATGGAGGGAACATTCGACAAGATAGTTTCAATAGAGATGCTTGAAGCTGTGGGGCAGGAAAATTTTAAGCATTTTTTCGCAGCTCTGGAGAAACTTCTTAAACCGGAAGGAATCGCTGTAATTCAGGTAATTACAACGGCGGATCATCACTTTAAAGATTACCTCAGACGCATAGACTGGATACAGAAACACATTTTCCCTGGAGGAGTGCTCCCCTCAGTTACTGCGCTTAGCGTTGCAATGGAGAAAAATTCAAAATTTCATATTGAACATCTTATAAATATCGGTCCGCATTATGCCCGTATTCTTAGAGAATGGCGTGGCAGATTTACTGAATCTAAAGAGAAACTTATTGGTATGGGATACGATGCTGAGTTTCAGAGAAAGTGGTTATATTATTTATATGTATGTGAAGCGGGATTTGCAAGCCGCATTACAAATGATGTTATACTAACCTTTACGCGTCAGGGTAATCTATCAATGTCAGGTTTCGAACATCTCTAATTTCTTGTAATCATGTTTAGTATTAAGAATTAAACAGTTTGACGAGTTCAAATCTATATTCCAGTTAAACCTCTTGTGCCCCCTCCGGGGGGTCTACATTACCCGCATCTTCATTGCAGCCCCCTAAATTCCCCGGAGGGGGACTTTAATATACAATTCTGCATTTAAACTTATTTAAATAATTAGTTTTAATAACTATTGCCTTGCAAACGACCAGGGTGCGGGGGCTTCGCGGGATGAGTTACAGTTAAAAATAGAAGATGTGGATAATGATTAGCCGGGGGTTAGGGGGAAAAATATACAAAAATTATATTTATTGACAGGAAAATTATATCCATTTATCTGAAAAAAATAGATTTATAATGGAGGAGATGATGGATAAAAAGAATAAAGAACTTCTGGGACGGTGGCATAAAGTAGTCTTTGAAAAGGATCTTAAAACACTTAACGAATTAATCTCTGACAAAATTACTTTTTATTCTCCGGTTGTTTTTAAACCCAAATCTACAAAAGATGAAGCCATGTTTGTTCTCAGTAATGTAATTGAAGTTTTAACAGATTTTAAATATCATAGAGAATTTCTTGATGGAAATAACTGGGCTCTTGAATTCAGTGCTGTGGTAAACGGGAAATCAGTTAAAGGAATAGATCTTATAACATTTAATGATGAAGGTCAGATTGAAAATTTTGAAGTTTTAATCAGACCTCTCAGCGGACTTATAGCTCTGGGTGAAGATATGAATAGAAGATTTGCCGATGCCGGTAAAGAGACAAAGCCTATTATAAAATAACACAAGTGTGTCATTATTCGCGAAAACATCGATTTATTGGAATATTGATTCTGACCTGCAGATATTGAGAACAAAAATTTTGGCGAAAATTTAGAAATCCGGGAAAAGTCTAAAAATCAGATTTATACACTTCTGATTTTTAGACTTGACAAATACCACCGTGAAAAAATTATTAATAATTCCCATGTGGAGTTTCAGTTACACAAATAATAGATGGTACAGGTTTATAAAACCACATTATCTATTCATGCGTAAGCAGGATTTTTGCAAAAATGTTATAATTATATATTTGTTTTTTAGAGGAGAGCCATGTTTAATGACAGATCATACTGCGGTGAATTAGCACTTAATAATACCGGCAGTGACGTTTCTATATCAGGCTGGGTCGACAGGAAGAGAGACCTGGGTGGAATAATTTTTCTTGAAATTCGTGATATAACCGGTATTGTTCAGGCAGTATTCGATTCATCAGTTTCTAAAGAGAATGCTGAAATAGCAGACACCGTAAGAAGTGAATGGGTTGTGCAGATAAAAGGTAAAGTACGGGAGAGATCGAAAGAGACAATCAATCCCAATGTTCAAACCGGGCAGATCGAAATAGTTGCCGACAGTATTGTAATATTAAACAAATCGCTTCTTCCTCCATTTTCTCTAGATATAAGAGATACTATAAATGAAGAGGTCAGACTTAAATACAGGTTTCTTGATCTTCGCCGTGAAGATATGAAAGATTCTATGATCAAGCGTCATCAGATGATGCAGTTCACCAGAAAATTTCTCAGCGACAGACGTTTCATTGAAATAGAGACTCCCATGCTGAATAAGTCAACTCCGGAAGGTGCAAGGGATTTTCTTGTACCAAGCAGAATAAATAAGGGCGAGTTTTACGCTCTTCCCCAATCGCCTCAGCTTTTTAAGCAGATTCTTATGATATCCGGTTATGACCGTTACTTCCAGATAGTAAAATGTTTCCGTGATGAAGATCTCCGTAATGACCGTCAGCCTGAATTTACACAGGTTGATATGGAACTTTCGTTTGTAACACCTGATATGATCATGGAGATAATTGAAGAGCTGATTAAACAGGCTGTAAAAGAAGTTACCGGGAAAGATGTATCATATGAATTTCCTGTAATCGATTATGATGAAGCGATGAGTAAATATGGAACTGATGCACCGGATACCAGGGTAGGATTTGAAATCCGGGATTGTTCAGATATATTCTCCACATCGACATTCAATGTTTTCTCTTCGGCGCTTTCATCTAAAGGTGTAATAAAAGGTATTGCAGTTGAGGATGGCGGAAAACTCTCCCGGAAAATGACAGATGATTATTCTGAGTATGTGAAAAAATTCGGAGCCAAAGGTTTCCCCATGTTTAAATACAACAACGGAAACTTCGAAGGTGGAATATCCAAATTTATCACAGATGAAGAGAAGATCAAACTTGTAGAGAGATTCGAACTTAAAGAACCTGCAGTAATATTCTTCTCAGTAGACAAGACTCAGATAGTAAATACCACTCTTGCTAACATGAGACTTAAAATCGCAAGAGATCTCGATATGATTGATAACGACAAACTGAACTTTCTATGGGTTAAAAACTTTCCACTTATTGAATACCATGAAGAGGATAAACGATACTATTCAGTGCATCATCCCTTTACCGCACCGCTGCCGGAGCATATGGAACTGCTGAAGAATATAACTCCCGAGAATGCACCTAAAATCAAAGCTCAGGCTTACGATATAGTTCTTAACGGCGTTGAAATCGGAGGCGGATCAATAAGAATTCACGATTCTGAAGTTCAGTCTAAGCTTTTCAACATTATAGGGATGAGTAATGAAGAGGCGAGAGAAAAATTCTCATTCCTTCTTGACGCGCTTCAGTTTGGAGCTCCACCTCACGGAGGTCTTGCGCTTGGTCTCGACAGAATTATGATGCTTCTCCTTAAGAAAAATTCGATAAGAGAAGTTATAGCATTTCCTAAAACACAGAAAGGGCAGTGTATGATGAGTGAGGCTCCGTCTCATGTGTCGGATGATCAGCTGAACGAGCTTTCACTCAGGATTGTCAAAAAATAATGTACAAAGAAGTTTTCGAAGTCGAAGATACCTCTTTATATAAGAGAGTCTGCGGCTTTAAAGATAAAAATCTCAGCCAGGTGGAGAAGATTCTGGGGATTACTCTTATCCCCAGGGGAAACACCGTGATTATTCAGTCCGAAATTGATGCTGTTAAGGGCCTTGAAGTGCTTCAGGCCTTTACCGAATATCTCTGTAAAAAGGATGTCAATCAGGAACTTGATGACTTCGAAATACGCTATATTACAACAACGATAAATTCCGGACATAAATTCAAACTTGACGAAATAAACCGTCTTAAAATATTTATACCTGATACAGGGAAAACCATTGTTCCGAGAACTGTAAACCAGGCAGCATATATGAATGCCATTCATAATTCACCTGTAACATTTGGAATAGGACCTGCAGGTACCGGGAAGACTTATCTTGCAGTTGTAATGGCAATTCATTACTTCCTTAAAGGTAAGGTCGAGCGGATAGTTCTGACAAGACCTGCAGTTGAGGCCGGCGAAAACCTTGGATTTCTTCCTGGAGATCTTATTCAGAAGATAAATCCTTATCTAAGACCTTTATATGACGCGCTTTTTGATTTTCTTGGCGCAGAAAGGGTTGCCTCTCTTATCGAAAAAGGCTTTATCGAAATAGCTCCTCTGGCATATATGAGAGGAAGGACGTTAAATAACGCATATATTATTCTTGATGAGGCTCAGAATACAACAATGTCTCAGATGAAAATGTTTTTGACAAGACTCGGCAGTAATTCAAAATTTGTAATATCCGGTGATGTAACGCAAATTGACCTTGCAAAACCTCAGTTTTCAGGTCTTATTCAGAGTCAGAAGATTCTCGGAAATATAAATGGGATTGAATTTATAAATTTTTCCAGGGAAGACATTTCTAGACATCCCATTGTTGAAAAAATAGTTGAAGCGTACGAGAAAGCCGGTTATAATTAGTTGTGTTTGTTATTAAAGTGCATTTTTCAATTACTCAATCTTTTATATGGTCTTAGGGGCGGAAAGTCTCTTGATACTGCACCACGGCAGTCTAAATGCTCTCATTGAGCTTGTCTGAATGAGGTTGTTGAAGCTGAAATTCTGCCCGGTCGAAATTAAGGAGTAAGCACTGAGTATTAATTTATGAGATATACAAAAACCATTTCTTTTCAGAATTTTTACAGAATATTTAAAGATAAAAAGATACGTTTATACTATATTTTTGTCGTTCTGCTGATATTAGTCTCCACAGGTATACTTGCTTATAAGGTAACGGATAAAACCTATTCTTATAATATAGGCGATATTGCTGAATCAGATATACGGGTGCCCCGTGATATTCACTTTGTTAAAGATATTGAAACTGAATCTCAGAAAACCATAGCTCTTCAGGGTGAAAAACTTGTATTTGACAAAGATACATCTGTTCTTGAAGATAATATCAAATCTGCCGACATTCTTTTATCAGCTCTTATAAAAACAATTGAAGATAGTGTACCTGCAGGCATAGTCGATCTGGATGCTCAGCTTGAAATGCTTAAAAGCCGGCTTCCACGGTCTCAATATTACAGTGATGAGATTCTTTTAAGTCTTCTTCTCTATGATAATCCCAGACAGCTTAAAAGTTCAGTAATTAAAATATTAATATATATCTATGATTACAAGGGATTAGGTGTACTCAATTCTGAATACGATAATCCTCTTAAACTTAATATTAAATCAGTAACAATTAGAAGCGGTGATTCTCCCGATGCGGACGAAG
This sequence comes from Spirochaetota bacterium, assembly GCA_038241375.1. Taxonomy (GTDB): domain Bacteria; phylum Spirochaetota; class UBA4802; order UBA4802; family UBA5550; genus WRGT01. The sequence continues at coordinate 1,665 of JBBRFT010000160.1, read as the reverse complement.
AGGTTCCTGCAGTTCTTGATGACCTGCAGACTGTTGAAAATGTTAAGCTTCGTCTTTATAACATATGTTATTCTGTAGCACCATTTCTTCCGCAGGAGACTCTTCTTGCTATTTCAGCAGTTATAAAAAATTACCTTAAACCTAATCTTGCATTCAATTCTGAAGAGACTTTAAGACGGATTGACGAAAAAGTTAAAGAAATAAAACCGGTTATGGGACTTCTTAAGAAAGGTCAGACAATAATCCGTGTAGGTGACACTGTTACAAATGATGTAATCCAGAAAATTGCTATAATTAATAAATACGCAAAAACTTCTCATATAAATTTTATCATGGGTCTGATACTGCTTCAGGTTATTTTCGTAGCGTTTCTCAGTTTTTTTACTTTTACATATGAGCTTTATTATTTTCCGGACAGGAAGGGGATAATTGTAATCTGTTCTCTTATTATTTTTTTTATGATATACGCGTTCTTCGTCGAGAACTTCGAAATGGCCAGAGCATCGAAAGTTTCATATGTTCTTCTAATGCCGATACCTTTTATTACAATGATGATTTCAATACTTTACAATCTTTACCTGTCTCTTTTTGTAGGTCTTTATATTGTATTTTTCGTTCTGATGATTGTCGGGATCGATACTCAGAGTGTTTATCTTGCGTTCAGTTCAGCGGTAATGGGAACATTTATAAATCTTCATGTGGATAAACGTTCAGATTTTTTCAAAGGGGGTCTCATACTCGGTGTCATAAACGCGATAATCATTATAGCTATTGCGCTGATTGAAAATACTCCATGGAAAATAACGTTAACAAATTCAGAACTTGCAATTGCAAGCGGTATTCTTAACTCGATTCTGGCTCTTGGTATATTCCCTATTTACGAGCACTTTTTTGATATTACAACAAAATTCAAGCTTCTTGAATTGTCAGATTTAAATGCGAACATATTTAAGAAGATGCTTCTTAATGCTCCCGGGACTTATAATCATTCTCTTATTGTATCGACACTTGCCGAAGCCGCATGTAAGGAGATTAATGCGAATTATATGCTCGCAAGAGTTGGGTCTTTTTATCATGATATAGGTAAAATTAATGATCCCGGCATATACATCGAAAATAGTATTACAGATATCAGAGCGAAGAGAATGTCCCCTACGGAATATTCAAAGCTCATTATATCACATGTCAGCAAAGGTGTTATTATGGCGAAAAAGCATGGTCTCCCTGAAGCTGTCATAGATTTTATCCGTGAGCATCACGGAACATCAACAATGACTTACTTTTATCATCAGGCTCTTGAAAATGCCAGCGGAAATACTTCGGAACCTGTCGACCGTAGCGATTTCCAATATCCGGGTCCGCAGCCTCAAAGTAAAGAGTCAGCTATCGTAATGCTTGCTGATTCAATCGAAGCTGCATCGAGATCGCTGAAGGATCCATCAAAGGAAAAACTTGAAGGGATGGTCCGTAAAATAATATATAACAAACTCAATGACGGAGATCTCGATGATTCCGGTCTCTCTATGGTCGAGTTGAAGGTCGTACAGAATGTATTCCTGCGAATGCTTTTCGGAATATTCCACACGAGAATTGAGTACCCGGACAGTGAAAGGATTAAAGATCTCGAAAAAGAAGCCCGTGAAATGAGAGATATTCAATAATATG
>JBBRFT010000159.1:0-7991 GCA_038241375.1 Spirochaetota bacterium | reverse complement strand
TACCGGAGAGAAGGCTGTTGAGATGGTAGATTCAATCCCGGATATAAATCTGATACTAATGGACATAGATTTGGGTGATGGTATTGACGGGACAGATGCAGCTGAAATAATTCTAAAAAAACATGATTTGCCCCTGGTTTTTTTCTCTTCACATACAGAACGGGAGATTGTAGAAAAGACAGACCGGATAACATCTTATGGTTATATATTGAAAAACTCCGGTGAAACTGTCCTTATCGCTTCTATCAAAATGGCATTTCGACTTTTTGAAGCAAAGAAGATGGGAGAAGCAAAAGAGATAAAACTTAGAGAGAGCGAACATCAATACCGTACTCTTTTTGAAAATACAGGTTCGGGAATCATTGTAGTTGAGGATGATACAACGATCAGTCTGGCAAATGAAAACTTTGCAAGATTTTTAGGCTATACCAGAGATGAGATTGAGAACAGGTTTAAGGGGCCGGATATAGTTTTCGAGGAGGATGCTGATTTTGTGAGGAATCAGCATCGAATAAGAAGAGATGATCCTGCCAATGCAAAGGCAACTTATGAATTCAGAATAAAAAATAGAGATGGTGTTATCAGTGATAATCTTATATTTATATCTATGATCCCTGGTACAAAGAAGAGCATAGCTTCCATTATAAATATCACGGATAAGAAAAAAATGGAAAATTTATTAATGCGAAGCAACGAAAAGCTCCTGGAGATTAATGAAAAACTTGTAGTACTTAATGATGAGCTTATAAATGCCAACATTCTGCTGGAGGAGAAAGAAGAGGAGTATCGGTTTCTTTTTGAAAACTCAACATCAGGTATATTCATAATTGAAGATGGCAGACTTAAAATGTTTAATGAGGCTGTCTGCGGAATAACCGGCCGTTCATCTGACGAACTTAAATCGATCCATTTTTTACATTTTATCTATCCTGCAGATTCAGAAAAAATATTGATTCATTTTAATAAAATTAACAAAGGTATAAAGTCAGAAATAAGTGATCCTGTCAGGATAATAACAATGGATAATCAAATCAGGTGGATCGGTATTAAATCAGAGCATATTATGTGGAAAGGGAAAAATGCCACATTAAATTTTATAAATGACATTACTGATCGTAAAAAAGCTGAAGAAGAATTGCTTATCAGTGAGAGTAAATACAGGAAAATATTTGAAAATGTTCAGGATGTTTTTTATCAGACCGATCTTTCAGGTAAAATTATAGAAATAAGTCCATCAATTGAAACCTATTCAGGCTTCACTTCTGTCGAACTTATAGGGACACCCGTTCAGGATGTATATTGCAATCCTGATAATCGAGATGAATTTATTAACACTATAATGATCGACGGAGAGGTTGCTGATTATGAATTAAATCTTAAATCCAAAGATAATAGAAGTATTGTAACTTCTGCCAGTACACACGCTCTCTTTGATTCAGGTGGCAATCCAATTGGAGTGGAAGGTTCTTTGCGTGACATTACACATCGTAAACAGATTGAAAATGAGCTGGCAAACCGGCTGGTTTTTCAGCAGGCATTGATCGACAGCATCCCTTACCCTGTGTTTACAAAAGATGCATCGGGTCGATTTGTCGGGTGCAATCGTTCATATGAAGTTGAATTCGGTACAACAAGGGATTATATGTTGGGTAAAACAGTTTTGGATCTGGATTTTATTCCCATGGGAGAACGGATCCGTTTTCAGGAAGAGGACATGGATGTTATAAGTCAGGCAGGGCGTAAAAGTTATGAAATGCCGATTGTTTATGCCGATGGACTTATGCATATTGCACTATATTCAGTTGATGGATTTAAACTTGCAGACGGTAAACCGGGTGGTCTTATTGGCATGCTTGTTGATATTACCGACCGCAAAAAAGCTGAGGATAAGATAATTCAGATAAATAAAGCCCGCTCCATGTATCTTGCCAGAATGAGCCATGAAATTCGTACCCCCCTTAATTCAATTATGGGACTGGTTGATCTTACTCTTATGACCGATGATGAATCAGAAAAAAAAGAGTATCTTGGCATAGTAAAAGAATCCTCGTCTCATCTTGTAAGTATTGTTAATGATGTTCTTGATTATTCAAAAATTGAATCTGGTGCTTTAACCCTTGAATCTGTTTTATTTGATCCGGTTAAAGAGATCCGAACAGCTATCTCTCTGTTCAGTCACATATGTTCTGCTAAAGACCTTTGTCTTAACTTTAATTTAAATAGAACTGCAGGTAAATATGATGTTGAAGGTGATCCTGCCAGATTCAGGCAGGTGATCATTAATATTATTGGTAATGCAGTGAAATTTACAAATATGGGGGGAATTGATATTAATGCTGAATGGCTAATGCCGCTTGAGGCTGGGGATGCTTTATCAATACCGAGTCTAAAAATTTCAATAAAAGATACAGGTCCAGGGATATCTTCTGAAATGATAGATGCTATATTTGATAATTTTACACAGTCCGGCCCTGATATTTCCAGCAGATATGGCGGTACCGGTCTTGGCCTTGCAATATCAAAGGAGCTGGTTGAGATGATGGGGGGTGTTATCAGCGTCGATAGCGAGTTTGGTAAAGGAGCTGTTTTTACAATTAATATACCTTTTAATAAGTTTGAAATAAACAGAAATAATGAAATAAGATCTGAATCAGGTACTCCTGCTATTTGCAGGAATAGAGTGGATGCTAAATATTCAATTCTTGTTGCTGAAGATAATCCTGTGAGCATGAAGTTGTTGAAAGCATTACTCGTACGTGGCGGGCATAGTATAGTTACAGCTGTAAACGGCTTGTCAGCGATTGAATTATTATCTGAAAATAATTTTGATGCGATACTTATGGATGTCGAAATGCCGGTAATGGATGGTTTAGAGGCTACAAGGCGTATTCGTAGTGGAGCCTCAGGTGCAGATAAAAATTGCATACCGATTGTTGCACTAACTTCTTATGATTCAAGTGATATCAAATTAGAATGTATAAAAGCCGGAATGAATTATTTTCTCTCAAAACCTGTAAGGGTTGAAGAGTTTAACTCAATAATTCCTGAATTAATTGGATCAGGTATTGTAAATGTAAAAGAATTTTTAAATTAAAGTATTAAGCCCGATCTTGAAATTTGCTTTTGCCCCTACCTCGATAATAGGGTTTAAGCGCCTTAATTAACTATACAACCAGAGTGCCCGACTACAAAAAGGTAAGCAGGATCAGTTCACTAATTCTAAAGATTCACGGATAAAATATTAATTATAATATTTTATTATAGTCCGGTGTCTTGAATGTTAAACTGATTTTCGTAATTGGGGATGGTATATGTTAATAGTAAAAAATTGTATTTTGCTGGTAGAGGATGAGGCCATAACAGCTATGGCTCAATCGCAAAGATTAATTAATGCCGGTTTTGAAGTAATTGGCGCGGGTTCTGCGGAGGAGGCTCTTCATTTAATTGAAAAATATAATTTTAATTTAGTACTCATGGATATAAATCTTGGTGCCGGGCTGAATGGTATTGGGACTGCTGAAATTATAACTGCTCACTATAATCTTCCGGTTATCTTTCTTACATCAGATACCGGCTTCGATACAATTTATAATGCAAATACCGCAAAGCCCTATGATTATTTTGTAAAGGGCGTAAACCATCTGACTCTGGTTGAAACCATTGAAGCTGTTATTAATAATAATCTGAATTTAATTACTCTATTTGATTCGATCAATTTTCAACAAAATATAAATAAAATCTATAAAACAAAAGAGGTTTCAAAATGAAATGGTTCAACGATATTAAAGTCGCAAAAAAAGTTTTATTGGCTTGTTCCATCTTTCTTGTTTTAATAGCTGCCATCTCTTTATATAGCTATTATAATATCCGGCTGACGGATAATGAGTTTAAAACATTTTATTCTGACGAGTTTGTCGCTGCTATTGAGCTTGGTGGGATGCAGGAGGCTTTTGTCTGTTTGAAATCAAACATGATAATGCAGCAGGTTGCAGCTGAAAAAAAAGATTATAAGGGTGTTGAATATTATTTAAATGAAAATAAACCTGTTATTGAAAGATATGTGAAACATTTTAAAAACTATGCCGCTATAACAAAAGCTGATGAAGAAAAGAGAATAGTAGAAACTTTTGCAGCTATCGTAAAGGATGGAGTTGGGAAACGGAAAAGTTTTGATGATGCGATTGCAAAAGGGAATACATCCGAGAGTATAAAGCATCTTAATTCCTGGATGATAAACCATGTAGATGGGAGTAAATTAATTGATCAGCTTATCGAACTTCAGGTACGCGGAGGGAATGAGATAATAGAAAGGCATCAGGTAGATACCTTTAGGATAAAAATAATCATTTTTCTGGTACTTCTATTCTCTGTACTAATAGGGGCAGCCACGACTTATCTACTTTCAAGATCTGTATCAGATCCAGTTAAGAAGGGACTCGCATTTGCTGAACTGATCGCTGCAGGTAATTTTCTGGAAAGAATAGACCTCAATCAGAATGATGAATTGGGTCAGCTTGGGAAGGCTCTTAATACAGCAGCAGATAATCTTGAAAAACTTATTTCAGAAGTAATCATTGCATCTCAGAATCTAGTAGGCGCAGTAGATGAAATCGCATCCGGGAATGAAAATCTGTCACAGAGAACCTCCGAGCAGGCATCATCACTTGAAGAGATTGCAGCAACAGTTGAAGAGACAAATGCTTCAACAAAGCTGAATGCTGAAAATGCCGGTTTAGCTGATAATCTTGCAGAGGCATCTTCTAAACTGGCAATAGACGGCGGCCATATAGTTGAAAAGGCAGTTATCTCCATAGCAGAAATAAATAATTCCAGTAAAAAAATATCTGAAATAATTACAATGATAAATGAGATATCATTTCAGACAAATCTTCTTGCGCTAAATGCTGCTGTCGAGGCTGCAAGAGCTGGTGAACAGGGCCGGGGTTTTGCTGTTGTAGCAGGTGAAGTACGGAATCTGGCTCAACGATCAGCGGGTGCTGCAAAAGAGATCGGTAATCTGATTAAAGATTCTATTAGTAAAATAGATGAAGGTACAGAACTTGTTAATAAAAGCGGTGATGCTCTTAAAGATATAATAATATCTGCTAAAAAGGTCAAAGATGTAATTTCAGAAATTGCGGCTTCAAGTGATGAGCAAAATAAGGGGATAGGACAGATCAATACAGCCGTAGCTGAAATAGATAATATGACTCAGCAGAATGCTGCTCTTGTTGAGGAAACGGCTGCCGCTAGCGAGGAGATGTCAAATCAGGCACAGGAGCTATTATCCATGGTAAGGCAGTTTAAAATTCGCGACAGCTTGTATGGACAGGTTGAAAATAAAAAAAGAAAAGTTACCAGTAACGTTGTAACTCCGCGTAAAGTTTCTACAGCAAAAAATTTAGAACGTAATTTGGTAAAAGGTAAATTGAATAATCCTGAAGTAATGACAAGCCAGAAAACAGTTCCTGGCAGTATTGATAATTATATGCAGGGCGAGTGTTTTGAGAGGTTTTAACGGATTATCAGTGATCTTGACAGCCGGTTATATTTACTTAGCCGGCTGTATCGTGCGATATATCCATATATTTTTTGAATTCATTCGTTAAGTAAAATGGAGTAAAATTATATAAAGGAGTTTTCTATGAATTCAATAAAGAATAAACTTATACTGTTTATTACCGGTTCAATTTTTTTTGTCTCCATCTCATTTGGAGTAATCAGTTACATGCAGGCGAAGAGAGTGGTAATGGGACAGACGAATCAGAGTTTTGTGGAATTTGCCGAAGAGATGGCCAGAGGTGTTGAAGCAAATATGAGGGTTAACATTACAGTGATGGAATCTCTAAGGGAACGGAAGATCATAGATGATAATTCACCATGGGAAGGAAAACTTGAAATTTTGCAGAAAGAAGCTAGGCGGGCTGGTTTTGATTCGTTCGGCCTGGCTGATTCATCGGGGAATGTAATTTCGTTTGTTAAAGATAGAAATAAAGTTAATGTATCGGACAGGCCATATTTTATCCGTGCTCTATCCGGTGTATCTGCATATTCTGAAGTTCTATTAAACCGTTTAACCGGGCAGCCCACGACAATTATTGCTGTACCTGTGATAAGAAACGGAGCAATCAAAGGTGTTTTAATTGGACAACGCAATGGCAATGAATTGTCAGACTATGTTAATAAAGTGAAGATCGGAAAAACCGGCTATGCCTATATGGCTGGTAAAGATGGGGCAGTTATAGCTCACAGAAACAGTAAACTCGTTTTAGAGAGATTTAATCCTATAAAAGCAGTGGAGCAGGATAAGTCCCTTGAACCTCTTGCGGCAGTTGTAAAAAAGATGATTCACGGGGAGACCGGAGTTGCAAATTATTTTTTTGCAGGTAAAGACCGTTACTCTTCGTTTGCTCCTATACCGGGCACTGATGGCTGGTCCATTGCAGTGGCGATGGACCTCGATGAAATACTGGAAGGCGTACATTATCTAAGAAATGCTGTGATAGCTATCAGTATTTTATTTCTAATAACAGGTATTGCTTTTGCTTTTTTTATAGGGGCGGGTATTGCCGGTCCAATAATTGCAGCTGTTTCGCATGCCGAGGTCATGGCCACACTGGATCTTACAACTGATGTTCCCGATGTTTTTTTAAATAGAAAAGACGAAATTGGCAAACTCGCACACGCCTTCAATACACTTGTTTTTAAATTAAGAGAGACAATCTCCGGTGTTATCATTTCGGCAGAGCAGGTGTCTTCTGCGTCAGAGCAGATAGGAAATGCAAATGAAAACCTTTCTCAGAGGACTTCGGAGCAGGCTTCATCGTTGGAAGAGATCTCTGCAACTATTGAAGAAACCAACTCAAGTACAAAACAGAATTCAGAAAATGCTGCACAGGCAAGCAGGCTGGCGAACATCACGCTTAAGCTTGCTGAGAATGGCGGAGTCATAGTCGGTGAGGCCGTTGATTCTATAGGTGAGATTAATTCTTCAAGCGCCAGAATCGCAGATATAACTTCGATGATAAATGAAATTGCATTCCAGACAAATCTCCTTGCGCTAAACGCTGCGGTTGAAGCGGCAAGAGCCGGGGAACAGGGGCGGGGATTTGCTGTTGTTGCTGGTGAAGTCCGTAATCTTGCTCAAAGATCTGGTGAGGCCTCAAAGGAGATAGGTAGCCTGATAAAAGATTCCCTGAGTAAAATAGGGACAGGGACAGAGCTTGTGAATAAAAGCGGTGAGGCTCTTAAAGAGATTATTGAATCTGTTAAACAGGTGAGTAATATAGTTTCAGAAATGGCAGCTTCAAGCGAAGAGCAGAGCCGTGGTGTAGAACAGATAAGTATAGCAGTGATTGAAATGGATACAATGACTCAGCATAATGCTGCCCTGGTGGAAGAGACTGCTTCTTCCAGCGAGGAGCTGGCTAATCAGGCGCAGGAGCTTTTATTGATGATTCAGCAGTTTAAGCTTGATGATAACTTTAAGAAAGATGTTTTAAATTAAAAAGGATTTTATGAAATCTCTGTAAGTTGATGGTCTTGGAGACTTAATGAATCAGATAGATTTTAATAATCCAGTTGAGAGGATACAATGAATAATTCTTATGAGACAGTTGGAATTAAACCGGATATTATTCCTAATGAGCAATTTGTTACATTTTTAATAAATAGTGAGACTTATGCAATAGAAGTTCTTCGTGTTAAAGAAATTGTGGGAATGACAGCAATTACTTCAATCCCTAACAGTGAAAAATATCTTAAAGGAATAATTAATCTCCGTGGGATTGTGGTACCTGTAATTGATTTAAGAATGAAGTTTGCAATCCCCGAAAAGGCATACGATTCATCTACGGTTATTCTTATTATTGAGATGAAAAATTTTTTAGTCGGAGTAATTGTTGATTCAGTATCGGATGTAATTACTGCTCCGGGTCAATTACAGGGAGTACCGAATTTTCATGTAAGTATTGATCATGAAGTAATAAAAG
>JBBRFT010000158.1:0-7991 GCA_038241375.1 Spirochaetota bacterium | reverse complement strand
ATCTCAGCTTAGACTTGCATGTCCAAATGATGATGTTAAGAAGGTGCTTGAGCTTACAAAAGTTACATCTGTGATAAAGCTGTTTAATTCAGTAGATGATGCCTTGGAAGGTTTTTAAATAAATTTTAAATCCCCCCGTTTCGCATCGCTCAACATCCCCCTTCATAAAAGGGGGTGGCCGATAGGCCGTGGGATTCCTGGTATTATATAGAGAACTATTTTGTGAGAAATCATCTGGTTAAGTAGCAGTTACAGATATTTATGAAAGAAAAGGATTCATCTTTTTTTCTTTGCCGACAGTTGTTTCCGGTCCATGTCCTGAAAGTACCCTCGTTTCATCAGGAAGAGTAAGTATCTGATTTCTGATTGAAGAGATAAGTTCCTCATAATTACCCCCGGGAAGATCTGTTCTTCCGATTGAGAAATTAAAAAGTGTATCCCCTGAAAATAAAACATCTTCTATTCTTATTGAAACTGAACCTTTTGAATGACCTGGCGTATGATATAATTCCAGAGTAAGTCCAGCTATCTGGATCTCTCCTGTAGAAGGGAGATTTCTGTCCGGTATAACCTGCCCCGGATCGGGAACTCCAAACATTCTTGCCTGCATCTGGACAGATTGAATAAGTTCCATATCAAGACTGTTTGCGTAAAAGGGGACATTAAATTTCTCTTTTACTTTATTGACTCCATCGATATGATCAATATGACCATGGGTAGCTAAAATAGCCTCTATCTCCAGCTTTTCCGATTCAGCTTTTACAAGGAGAGGTTTTATCCCTGAACTGGGATCAAGAATAAAACCTTTTTTTCCATTTACTATCAGATAGGAGTTTACCATGAATGGACCGTTGGGGAGTGTATATATTTCCATTTTTCTCTCGCTTTTAATATTCATTTGTTAATATCTAAAATATACGTTGTCAGGATTTAGAATGTTGTGTCAATAATTTTTGAATGATACTTAATAGAGAAATTGATCGCTTAATTATAAAAAAATGGCTGTCTTATTCAGACAGCCTAACTTTCAATTAAGGAGGTTTTATGAGGAAGAATTTTTTAATACATTATGCTCTATCATCATCGCATGGTTCATCGGCGTTGGTGTTTCTTATCATTTCAGGATGAGGAGCTGTTACACATTTATCAAGTTCCATATTACCCTGTATTTTATCTATTTCTGACTGTTTAATAGTTTCAATTTTTTCTTTCATAACCAATACCCCTTTTACATAAATGTAAGTATAATATATAAGATTTTTATAAAATAGTCAAATACTGAATTAAAAAAAGCTCATTTTTATGAACTTTTTTATAATTTAAGCATGATTTCTCAGTTTTAATTCAGAAGGGTGAGGATGAAGATAATACTGCTCTTTTAAATACTCCTGATTGTATTTGTTGATAAAGTGGTTGAGCAGAGTTACAGGTACAATAAGAGGGATAAGTTCATTTTTATAATTCTCCATTATTTCCAGAGTCTCTTTTTTTTCTTCGGAAGTCAGTTCGTTTTTGAAATATCCCAGTATATGCTGAAGAACATTAAAATTTTTTTTGAGTGTGGCTGCTTTTTTTAATCCGTTCATTAGATTGTTCAGGTAATCTGATTGTCTGCTTTTCAGATTGTTCTTATCACTTGAAGCGGTAATTTGTCCTGCAAGCTTGTAGTGTTCGGGACTGTGCGCCATAAGCATCAGCTTATGTTTAGAGTGGAACTGAATCAGTCCGTGAACTGTACTTTCATTTTCAATCATCTCAAGCCAGCGTTTATAGGCAAATACTCTCTCTATAAAATTTTCTCTTATCTCCGGGTCATGGAGCCTCCCATCGTCTTCTACAGGGAGTTGCGGGAACTTCTTCATAAACATCTCTGCGAAGATCCCTATTCCGTTCTTTTGGGCAACTCCTCCGGCTATGGGATAAATTTTAATCCGCTCCATACCGCTGCTGGGGGATTTAGCTTTGAAGATAAACCCGCAGAGATTTTCAGATGCAAGTTCGTCGAGCTTTTTCGCTCCCCATGATTTCATCTGATCAGTAAAATCAATTTTTGTCTTTATTGTTACCAGTCTCGGATTTTCCGGATCACCAACAAGCCTCATTGCGTCTCTCGGTACCGGAAGCCCACATTCAACTTCAGGGCAGACGGGGACATAGTTCATGAAAGCTCCCAGTGTATCCGCAAGAAAATGATCGAATTTATGCTGTCCGTCGTAGCGGACTTTATTTCCAAGAAGACATGAGCTTATTCCGATTTTGATCTTTGACATGTTTTCTCCAGGATAATTAAGTTTTTGTCATGATTGATTCGTGTTAATAGCTTTATTTAACAATAGTAATTCTTAAATTTGTGAATGGTAAAAACGCTCTATTTTTTTCGCCGCCGAAGGCGTCGGGGAAATATGATTTTTACACATAAAGCAATGTTATAGAATTAGCATTGATTTAATATAATATACTTAAACAGTTTATGTAATAAAAATTTTATCAGAATTAATATATTATTGCTGGAAATTTTAAGTGCAATTATCATCGTACTCAAATGGAAAATATGGCTATTTTTGATATAACAGTCTCTCCCAAATCTTCGCGAAGTGAAGTAATTATAGATATTTCAGGAAAAATCAAAGTTTATCTTAATTCTCCTCCGGTTGACGGAAAAGCTAATGCTGAATGCATTAATATTCTCTCGAAGAAACTGAAAACAGCAAAGTCGAATATTTCTATCGAAAAGGGTGATCATGGCAGAAATAAAAGGATATCAGTTTCGGGAATGGATCTTGCCGGGGTTATGGCTAAAATTAAAGGTGAGAATAAATCATAATGAATAAAAGAATAGGATTTCATTTATCAGTAGCCGGTGGAATTCATCTTGCAATTGATAAAGCCGCGGAACTGGGAATAAACACACTTCAGGTCTTTCTGAAGAACTCCAACAGGTGGACTGCTCCACCTCTCTCTAAAAAAGATATTATTGCATTTAAAGAGAAGTGGAGGAGTTATCCCGATCTCTCGATTTCTGCTCATACCGGTTATCTTATAAATCCCGCCGGGGATGGAGAGAATCTTGAGAAGTCGCTGATACTTCTTGCCGATGAAATTTATCGTGCTAAAGTTCTCGGAATTAAAAGACTTGTTCTTCATCCAGGAAACCATAAGGGTGCAGGAATTGAAGAGGGGATCAAACAGATAGCGTTTAACATAGATTCAGTTTTGGAAGAAAGTGATTCCGATGTTGAGATTCTTCTTGAAACTACCGCAGGGCAGGGCTCGTCCGTGGGACATAGATTTGAGCATATAAGAGACATTATTGCAGCGAGTAAATATCCTCAAAGATTCGGAGTATGTCTGGATACTTGCCATATCTTTGCAGCTGGTTATGACATCACTACGGAAATAGGATATAGAAATACAATCGAAGAGTTTGATAAAATTATAGGTATTGATAGACTCAAACTTTTCCATCTGAATGATTCTAAAAAAGAGTGCGGTTCAAAAGTCGACAGGCATGATCATATCGGTCTTGGGCTTATCGGAAATGAAGGAATTTCTTTTTTTCTGAATGATGAGAGGTTTGATAATACCGATTTTATTCTTGAGACTCCAGATGACGAGATCAGGTCGGACGGAGATAACCTGGAACTGGTTTTATCTCTAATTAATAAATCAGGTAATAAATGAAAAAACAACTCTTTGCCGACCTCTCTCTCCTCATCGTTGTAATAGTCTGGGGTTATACATTTGTTGCGATAAAGAATGCTCTTGCCGATGTAACTCCCTTTAATTTTATTGCTTTGCGGTTTATTCTGGCTTTGGTAATTCTTCTGCTTATTTTTTATAAAAGACTATCCGGCCTCAATAGATATATTCTTCTCCGTGGAAGCATTGTGGGTGTTTTTCTTTTCTTTGCATACGCGTTTCAGACAGTTGGTTTGAAGTACACAACGGCTTCTAATGCGGGTTTTATTACAGGATTCAGTGTTGTTCTGGTTCCTCTATTTTCCGCTTTCATATTAAAAGCACGGCCGTCAATTGAAAGTACAATGGGTGTAATCTGTGCAGTAGCGGGACTTTTTTTCCTTTCGTATAATGGAGGTTTTGCTATAAACAAAGGTGATATCCTTGTTCTTTTCTGTGCTCTTGCAGTTGCTTTTCATATACTGACAGTGGGTTTTTATACAAAGAAAATGGATTCGATTCTGCTTACTATTGTACAGATTGGTGTTGTAGCAATTTTATCTGTCATTTCTGCTCTGCTGTTTGAAGAGACTGTTATCCCCAGCGGGAGAGTTGTATGGGAGGCAATACTGGTTACTTCGATATTCGCAACAGTGGGTGCTTATCTGATCCAGAATATTATGCAGCGCTTTACAAGTTCAACTCATACGGCACTTATATTTTCAGGTGAACCTGTCTTTGCCGGAATTTTTGGGTATTACCTGCTTGGTGAAAGGCTGGGGAGCTGGTCTGTTTTAGGATGCATTTTAATTCTTGCCGGCATGATTATCAGTGAGCTTAGAATTTCAGGTAAAGAGAATATTGAATCTTAAATATTTATTTTTCTTTAAAGTGTTTTGATATAAATTTTCCCGCTTCGTCAGCTGGAAGCGGTTTTGCGAAGTAATAACCCTGTGCGTAGTCGCAGCCACACTCCTTTAATATATCTATATGTGACTCATCATCAGTCCCCTCTGCTACAACTTTTAATCCCAGATTATGAGCCAGTGCAACTAGTGATTTCACCAGAGTTTCACTCTGTTCATCTATATGCATCCATTTAACGAATGATTGATCTATCTTTATGACATTAACCGGAAAGTGCATGAGGTAACTGAGAGACGAGTATCCTGTACCGAAATCATCCATGTATAATGCAAACTTTTTTGATCTAAGTTCAAGAAGCGCTATATTTGCAGACTCCATATCCTCCATGAAGGCACTCTCTGTGAGTTCAAAGGCAATATCATTTTCAGTTATTGATAGACGTTCTGTTATTTCAAATATATGGCTTGTAAGTTCCGGATGAAGAAATTGTTTTGCAGAAAGATTTACATTTATATGCAAGGGTGTATCAATAATAAAACGGTTTTTCCATATATTTATCTGCCGGCAGGCTTCTTCTATAATCCATAACCCCAGAGGAAAAATTATAGCTGAATTTTCAGCAACAGATATAAATTTATCCGGTGATATAAGTCCTTCTTCGGGATGGATAATCCGGATAAGTGCTTCAAATCCCGAAAGCTTTCCCGACTCCAGTGATATTACGGGCTGATAGAATAATTTGAAATAATTATTTTCGAATGCTTCCCAGAGTCTGCTTTCAACTAATCGATGTTCATTTATTCTGTCAAAATGAACCTTTTCTAATTTATCTTCAGGTTTAATTTTTTTTAAATTATCTTTAAGCATTCTGTTTTGAATTACAAGATTTGATACCAGGGAATTTTCTGAATCGGAACACATTTTATCATGCTGTATTGGATTTTCATTATCGAAAAGATTCTCTGAATTATCCGGGAGTATAAATTTATCTATGTATGATAGAAATTGCTGCTTATTAAGAGGTGATGTTATGATATTTGCTATACGGTTTTTTAAAAGGAAAAAATAAGGCTCTTCACTGCTGCGGCTGATTATAACACCCAGGGGAGTTTCAAAGGAATCGGATATAGCTTTTAAAAGAGAAACCCGATTTTCATAATCTTCAAAAGAATAATATACTGCTGTTATGAGCAGATCAGGGCTGAATCTCTGAAAATAGGACTCTGTATCTTCAAAATGGCAGAATTCGTATATGTATAGATTATCAGTGAGATGACTCTTTATCTCACTCTCAATTTTGTCCCCTATCCCGCTGAATAGTACTTTTCTGATTTTCTTATCCATAATATATTATAACTTAATATCGCACTTTTTGATTATGTAAAGGATAATTAATTATTATTTTTAGTAATAAATCCTGGATTTATATAGTTGAAATTGCTCTATTCACCCCGCATCCAATCTAATATTGATTTTTTTCTAAAAAACCTCTTCAAATCGAAACATGATTCATTTTGAAAAGACAGAATTGTATTTTTATGGGATATTAAAACCGTCCAGACGGTACTTAAATGGAAAATATAAAAAAGTATGGAGGAATTATGAAATTTTCATATTTAAAGAGTAAAAGATTTTTTTCAGGATTTATCGGCATTTTTACTATCTTATGTATTATAACTTTTGCAGGATGCGAAAGTGCCATGGAAGACGGATCTTCCGATTTACAAACCAGCCTTGAGCTCACTTTAGAATCAGATGGGATCTCTTCACCATCGGGTATTTCAAAATCTGTTACAGGCGGTTCGGGTTCAACTGTTGCTAATGCAACTAATGTCCCGGTTGAAGCGAATGTTTCTGTTGCGTTTGATGCAGACATTAATGTTTCCACATTGAATACAACTACTTTTAAAGTAACACGTGTAGATACAAGTGAAGTTTTAGAAGGAACTGTGACTTATGCTAATAGAGTCGCAACATTCGTACCTGCGAGAATATTTGTTTTTGATACAGTTAAGAAAAACAAGATTCGAAAAGGTCTTAAACAGGATACATCATATACAGTAACCATTGCAGCAGCAAGTATTAAAAGTACAAGCGGTGTTGCGCAGGGAACATCTAATTATACATTTACATTTAAAACAGAAAATCTTGATTACGGATTTTATTTCCTCGGACCAAACGGCGAGTATCAGAAGGCTGTTCCCGGTCAGTATAATCAGTATTATGATGAGAGCAAGCCTACCGTTGTATATTATCACGGCTGGCAGAACGGCTCAACTAAAAATGAAGATTTTGGGAATGATAATGCTTTCTTTTTCAATTCATCAACAATCGGGTCATACAATTTTATTAACTCCTGGATGAATAAAGGTTATAATGTGTGCATAGCATATTGGGCACAGTGGGCTGATGAGGGCGAAGTTAAAGATGCTCAGGCTAAACTCTGGCTTGGAAACAACGGTAAAAAACAGATGAGATATATGGTAAGAGGGGGAACTTACGTTTCACTTCCAACTACTTATAGTGTAACTGATCTTTTGTTTGAAGAGTACAGAGAGATTTTCGGAAGTTCTGTAAGCGGTATCCGCTTCATGGGTCATTCTCTCGGGAATCAGCTTGCAACTCTTATGGCTTATAAAATCAGTAATGCAGTTGCTGCGGGTACATTATCTTCAAATCTTATGCCTAAACGCGTGTCTCTTCTTGACCCTTTCTGGGGAAAAGGATCTGAAACTTACAGCGGTGGAGTTTATCCGGGAGCGAAGTGCGTTGTTTATATGAAAGAGATGCTTATCCGCAATGCATTTGCTCTTGAAGAGATTCGTACAAACAGTAACATCGGCGGATTTGTAGGGGACAGCTGTACAGATATGCGTAAACTCTCTGCTTACTATTGCCCGTGGCCTTCATTCGGTGATGATACTGCAAAACATCTCTATGCCTATAACTGGTATGCAATGTCTATAAATAAGGTCGTATATGCAGATAAAGCTCCGGGACTAAACGGGCTTGGTGCTGCAGCAAGTGATGATCAGATTAAAGCTGTTATGAACTGGGATTTTGTAAAAAAAGCGGTTAAAACAACTCAATACAAATATCAGATTAATGCAGGTAAAACAACAGTTACTCCTGAGGATGATAATTTCAAACAGTCATCCGGCGTATAAAATTTATTCTACAATAATAGTAATTTTAATAATCGCGCTGTCTCCAGAGACGGCGCGATTTTTTATGTGTATATTTTTTTTTGTTTCAATTCATAAGTTATATAATAAATATGACTTATTGTTGAACATTCCCGGATAATTGTATATTTGTATTTCAGCTAAAAATGGTTTGTATGCAATGGCTCAAAAATCAGATCATAAGCAGTTACAAATTCATATCTGCAGAATTATAGTATATTGAATCTTTATTTACCGGGAGAGAGTTCATGGCCCCTGAGC
>JBBRFT010000157.1:0-7992 GCA_038241375.1 Spirochaetota bacterium | reverse complement strand
GGGAGTATACTGAATTTATTAACATCAATATTTTTTGCGTTTATAAGAAGCTTAACGATTTCTATATCAAAATATTTATTATCGATATAAATAGCTTCAACAAGAGGAGTATCATTATGTCCCAAGTTGACATTTGCACCCTGACTGATAAGAAGAGCAACCTTGACTGCATCTCTATGCCTTATAGCTTCAATCAATGGCGGCATGGTTACGGCAAATGCGTTTTGACTTAAAAGAATAATTGATAACAAAAGAGTTGATGCAGAAAATATTTTTTTCATAACTTCCTCGATATGAATTCTTTAGGCGCAGCACCGCCGCGCAGGAGATGGGGTAAAGGGGCCGAGCGCCTTTACCCCCCTATCCTGCTGGCGCGAAGCACCAGCATTTGATTGTAGCTCAAAACTGCTTTATTTAATATAATAATTTATGACAGGAATAAAGCGGAAAATATTTTATTCCTTTTATAATAAAATTATATGTATCAGCTAACTGTTTACCTGATTGAATTATTTATGTGGACAGTGTATTCTGTCCACATAACAGATGTATCAGCCTGCACACATCATGCTGACTTCTAGTTCGGTTTTATCACCAATGATGTTCCAACCTTTTTTTAATTTAACATTAACGGGGTCCCCATACTGTCCGGGAATTGTACCTTCAACATCTTTATCTGAATAGAAAACCTTAACACCGAGATAAGATCTCCCGCTTGGAATTGCTTCGTCGTTACCCCGGCTATTTTCGAAAAACATAATTCTAATCGGGTATACTTTCGCTGTTCCAAAATCGGGTTTGTCTTCTTCAGCCTGTTGTCCCAGTTCCCATTCGTCAGTGCTGAAAACAGGATTAGTAGGGAGAGATAAATCAAACTTCCCTTTTACAACTGTAATCTTCACATTATTTAAAGAAGGTATAGAAATCGAACCATTGTCTATTACATCCCGACCGCATTTTGTCAGTTGTAATCCTTTTAACAGAACAACATTAGCTGAAACTGGAGCAGCTTTCTTTTCATCTTTTTTTACTATCTTGTCTTTTACTTTCTTTAGAAATTTCGGTGCGGCAGAACCGGGCAATGAGAATGTTACTGCCAGTACTGCAATCAATACAAAAATAATTCTTTTCTTCATTTTATCTCTCTTTAATATTTTATGTACTACACTATCCGTATAACGGATTTTTATTAACATTAGACCTGTTGAAAATCTAATAATTTAAAATAAGGTTTATAAATCTCCATTCATTCTCACGCCAGCAAGGGCTTCCCGGCGGAGGCGAGACGGGGTTTAACAACCAATCTAATATTAATTAATTGTCATATTTACAATTATCTTAATCATTTTACAATTAACTCTGCTGATTTTTCTCCGCCAAGATTGCATGTTGCAGTAGCAACGATTTTATCATTGATTTTGGCAGGAAAACTAAACTTGTATTGCAACTCCTCACCGTTCTGAGAGGTAAAGGTTGCTTCTTTTACTATTACACCGTTTAGAGTAACTGTTAGCGTTTTAATGTAATGCTTTTTCATATCTTTTTCAACAGATGACCTCACCGAATGGACCACCTTTACTTTTAACCCACCACCACTGAATCCGACACCCATGTGCCCGGCAGGATGAGCAGAGAGCATACTTAGCGGAAACAGAATAAGAGAGATAAGAACAATAAATTTTTTCATATATTTTCCTTTTATACTATATTTAACATCAATTTTATACTTTATCCGGATTTATTCATTTGTCAATGAATGAATCCCCGCCCCACTTAATTCTCCCTTAATTTTACCATAATTGGCAAACTACTGTTTGACAGAATTACAACGGAGTATTATAGAATTTAAAAAAAGTATCTAAATGGTAGAAATGGAAGATAAACCTTTAATTCTAATTGTAGACGATCAGGATGCCGATCGGGAAACACTGACAAAAATTCTTAGAAATGAAGGGTACCCCTTTATAGAGGCATCGGCTGCTCTTCCGGCAATTGAAACTCTCAAGTCGAATAATATATCACTGATTCTTCTGGATCTGGGGCTACCCGACATCAACGGCCGTTTTATCATCCCACAGCTTTTAGATATAAACCCCGGTCTCCATATAATTGTCGTTTCTTCAACACTGGATATGGAAGAGCGTCTGGAATGCTTTAAACTCGGGGCTGAGGATTTTATAACAAAGCCATATCATGACGGAGAAACTCTGGCACGGATCAAACGGTCTCTGAAAACGGAAGAATCACACAAATCAAAACAGATTCAATGCGGATCTCTGCTGATTGACAGAAACACCAGGCAGATTTTCTGCAACGGAGCAGAACTGGATGTGAGCAGCAAAACATACGATATACTATACCTTCTTGCAATGAATCCGGGGCAGGTGTATAGTAAAGAAAAAATCGGGCAGATCATCTGGCAGGGATTCCATGTAACCGATAATTCGATCTGGGTGCATATGAACAGAGTGAAAAAAATACTTAAAGATTGCGGAGAGAGCGCCGGAAGAATTGAGAATCATCGCGGAACCGGATATTGCTATATTGAAGGCTGAACTGTTTTAATTTCAAGTGTCCATACAGCTCCGGAATCCTCTACTGTCCCTTCTAAAAGCGTAAGTTTTATATTACACGCATCTGCAAGCTGCTTTACAATATAAAGTCCCAGTCCCGTTGATCTTTCTCCGGCAGTTGGTCTTGCACTGAGTTTTTTAAATTTTGCAAATAATTCTTTTCTGTCTCCGGGGGTGAATCCTGGACCGGAATCACTTATTGTTAATAAAAGAGTATCCCGTCCTAAAACCGCTTCCATTTTAACCTCCCCGTCAACAGGGGAATATTTTATTGCATTGGAAACAAGATTTGCCAGAATCTGGTAAATCATCTCTTCGTCATTTTTGATCATACAGCTCACCGCCGGAGAGAAATGGAATAACTGCCCTTTCGCTTTTGATAGAGCTCCGAAGTTACCGGTCAGCTTTTCCCATTGCCAGGAAAAATCATAAGTATTCGATATCGTAAGAGATTTACTGCTGTCGAGACGCGCGGCATTAACTGAATTCTGTATCATAAGAGACATCTCATAAAGACGAAGATATAACTCATTTGAGATTCTGTCCGGTAAACCAGCCATACTTTTCTGAAGAAGAAGAATTTCATTAGAAAAATTATGTGTAATTATAAAAAGCAGGTCTTCAAACTTCGATTTATCTTTCTCAAGTTTTATTGCCAGAGTTCTCAGTCTTTGAGTAAAAAGCATCATAGTTACCAGGACTCCGCCGATGAAAAAGAGAAATGAAAATAATAAAACAATAAGTTCCCTGATTAATATGTCACTCTCCTTCTTGAAATAGTAACTGGTATCCATAACTGTCAGAATCGGCAATGCACCATTAAACAGAGAAGTTCTTTTATAAAAAAATTTTTTACCATCGTCATAAAAATGACCATAATCGTTATGCTGCAATAAGACTTTTTTTATTAACTGGCTCTCTCCGCTTTCACTGTTTCCCTGAACACTGGAATTATCAATTCCAAAAATTCTGGCACCTTCAGCTATCTCCATATATGAAATATCAATAACAGCATTTTTCTGATCATCAAGAATTATTACACGCTCACCCTCTCTGACTATATTTAATAACTGTTCACGAAGCCGTGAAAGTGAGATTTGACCGGCAATGCTTCCGATAGGATAGCCGCTTTTGCCGTGAATCACCCGATCCATATAGAGCTGATAATCTTTTGTAAGTTTTTCTGAATAGAGTGTAAACGTCCAGTCTGGAATATTCCCCCTCTTCCAGAAATCAAAGAACCATTTATCCCGCGAAAGTGATGGATCAAGAGCAATAGGTTTGTCCGACCAGTAATCCCAGACAATTCTTCTATACCTGTCTGAAACCCCCACAGAACTGATATCAAGCTCTGCCGCCCATTCTTTCATCCTGGATTTGAGCCATCGCGGATCAGATGCTGCTTCCCGCATGACAGTAGGCCAGTCCAGTGTTTCAGAAAGAAGAGACAATCCTGTAATTGAAGGTTTAAAAAAGATCTCGATCCTCACATCTACCCTTTCTGTCAATCTGGGAAAAATGATCTCGTCAAATTCTCTGTTCAAACGGTCAATTCCATAAAAATACGATACAAAAAGGAAGCCCCCATAAATAAAAAAACAGGAACACCCCAGCAGAATAATAAAACGTGATATTCTGATAATTTTTTTCGGATCACTCATATCAGCAAAAAGCCCTTGTAGGTCTTTTCTGTCAATATTTAAATTAAGGAAAAATTAAGGGGGAGTTAAGCTGCAGAAGTGCAAATTTCATTGACCCGAATCATACAACAGCAAAAATACCGGATCAGAACAGCCTTATGTCTGATATAAACAAAACAATACTTCAGATATATTAAAATTCTGCAGTATTGATCAGCTTAACAGATAAAATAATATGCGCGCAAATTATTTTTCTAAAATTCAGAGGAGGATTTAAATGAAAAAATACTTAATAGCTTTAGTCGCTTTCCTGGTATTAGTTTCACCACTTTCAGCACAAATGGTCACCAATAATAAGGTATTATCATGGTCAACCAGTGCCGGACAGAATGGATCACTGAAAATCGTCGCGGTAAACGGACAGTATTTCGAAGCTGATCAGACTAATGAAAAAAACACAGCTGCCGGCGTTGTTAAACTCTACGGCGCGACTCTTGACGGCGGGAAAAAAATTGTTTTAATAAACATCGGACAGTGGAAAGAGATATGGGAAGGGACTGTTTCAGGTACTGAAATTAATGGTAATTTAATTGCAGGTTCTGCTAAATATACTTTCAAAATCAATGAGCCTGTTGTTGCTGTAAAGAATCCTTTTGTTAACGGTACAACCCTTACATGGAATACAAGCGCAGGCCAGAACGGTACTATTCTTGTAACAGCTGTTAACGGCGCAAAATTTAATCTCGACCAGATAAATTTCAACAATAGAGGTGCGGGTACTACTAAACTCGACGGTGAAGTTAAAGACGGTCAGATTTACATCTACAACAGACAGTGGAATGAAACCTGGCTTGGTACTTTGAGCGGTGATAAAATAGCCGGTAAAATAAACAACATATATGATTTCACTATCAATATGACAGCACAGGCTGTTGTTCCAGTTTCTGCGGCAGTATTTACACCTGGCGATTACCAGGGTGTACACAGACACTGGACTGACAAAGTAATCATCAGCGCTAATGGAACATTCAAACGCGCAGTGAACAACGATCCGGGAACATGGACATTTGACGGGAAAACACTGGTTCTAAAATGGACTAAATGGCCTTCAGAGACTCTTGTTATGACGTCTCCAGGCGTATTCTCATGCACAGCATACCCTTTTACCCTTACAGCTATGTCCGGAAACACAACAGTATCAACTGTAGTTTCAACAGAGCCATTTGTTCAGGGAAAAACATTAAAATGGACTTCAAGTGCAGGACAGACTGGTACAATTCTTGTAACATCTGTATCCGGAACAAAATTTAATCTCGATCAGATAAATTTCAACAATAGAGGTGCAGGTACTACAAAACTTGATGGGGAATTTAAAGATGGTAAAATTTACATCTACAACAGACAGTGGAATGAAACCTGGGTTGGAACTTACACCAACGGAACAGTAACAGGACAGATAAATAACAGATACGGATTTACTATTACTAAATAGTATTAAATGAAGTTTCCACTATAGTAATTATCTATGTACTGGTTACTTTCAATGCTGAAATTTAAGCTATAATCTGTAAGGATTATAGCTTTTTATTTTATAACTCATAAGTAAGCTGCTTATTTTTATTAAGTTTAGCGCTTACTTGTGAATTATTTTTTCAGAAAAGTCATAGGATTAAGAGCGCGTCCATTCTTTCTTATTTCGAAATGAAGATGAGGGCCTGTTGATCTCCCGGTATTCCCCGAAAAAGCTATGACCTGCCCCGGTTTTACAGAATCACCCATCTTAACCACTTTACGGCTCAGATGTCCATAATAACTTCTATAACCGAATTCATGTTCAACTACAACCAGATTTCCGTATCCCTCTTCGTATCCCGAAAAAACAACATCTCCGCGTCGTGCGGCATGAACCTTTGTTCCCGAGGGACACCCAAGATCTATCCCCTTATGAAATTCCATTCTTTTGCCGTCAAATGGGTTTTTTCTGGTACCGAAACCGGAAGTTTTCCTCCCATATTGAATAGGTGAAAAAAATGCAGTTCCAAGAAAAAGTGATTTCTCAATTGTGGAAATTTTCCCGCAAGGAATAAAAATAAATTTTTTATCAAGGGATTCGGTTTTATTAATGGTCTTTACATAACGGATATCAATTTTGTCAGCTGCAAGAATGTTATATATTGATTTCAAATTAGTTCCAGGTACAATTACACCTCTCATATTGGGAATATAGAGAGTAGTGCCCGGTACAACCTGAAAAGGGGATGTGAGATTATTTACCGACATGAGTGTATCCATATCAAGAGAGCACTTGGACATTACCACCCAGAAGTTTTCGTTCGGCTTTACTTTATATGAATAGAATTTCAACTCAGGAAGATTTTTCTCGCTTCTGCGGCTTTTTACTGTGTATATGGCCTGTTTTATATCTTCTCTTATTAATTTTAATTCAGAATTATTCTGATACACTAGACTCGACAGTTTATCAATCTGCTCCTCGGCACGAAGCTGCAGAGTAGTAGACATTACTAAGATCATTATCAGTATAATTAAAGTGTATTTGTTCTTCATTAAGAAAAAAAATCCATATGTTTTTATATTCGGCATTATTTGAATTTGCTTTAATTAATAATTATGTCTCATTACAAATATTTTATGCTCATTCCGCCGTTTATTTTTTTTTATTGTAAAAACAGACCGTCGAAGAAAAATGCCTTTTGTACTGGAAATAATTCTTAAAAATACTTATTCTATTAACAATACTATTCAACAGGCAGGGCTATGATAAAAAAAGAGATACTTGGACGATGGACAGTTGATAAATCTGAAGAACTGTACGGAATCAAAAACTGGGGAGCTGGTTATTACGACATCTCAGCCTCAGGGGAAGTGACGATAAATCCATTCGGCAAAAAATCCGATGTTAAAATAAGTCTTATGGATATTATTTCCGGGATAAGACAGCGCGGTTTTGAAATGCCGGTACTTCTCAGATTTGAAAACCTTCTCGATGCACAGATATCCCATCTGAATGAATCATTTAAAAAAGCAATGAAAGAGTGGAACTACCAGGGTGAGTACCGTGGAGTTTATCCTATAAAAGTAAACCAGCAGCAGCAGGTCATCGAAGAAGTGGTAAAGTACGGTGAGAGATACCATCACGGACTTGAAGTGGGGAGCAAGGCCGAACTTATCGGAGCTCTATCCATTATGCGTGATAAAGAGGCCTGCCTTATCTGCAACGGCTACAAGGACGAGGAGTTTATCGATCTGGGACTTTATGCTGTCAAAATGGGATTCAAGTGCTTCTTCGTTGTAGAGATACCGGGGGAACTTGAGCTTATTATTCAGCGATCAGAAATTTTAAAGGTTAAACCCCTTATCGGAATGAGAATTAAACTCTCGTCAAAAGCCGGAGGGCACTGGACTGAATCGGGTGGAGACAGGAGCATATTCGGTTTGAATACAGCTCAGCTCATCGATGCTGTTGACGTGCTTAAGAAAAATAACATGCTCGATTGTTTAAAACTTCTCCATTATCATCTCGGTTCACAAATTCCGAATATAAGAGATATACGTTCAGCAGTTGTAGAGGGTTCGAGAATCTATGCCGGTCTCGTTAAAGAGGGCGCGCAGATGGGCTATCTGGATCTCGGAGGCGGACTTGCCGTTGATTATGATGGTTCCAACACAAACTTTTCCAACAGCAGAAACTACACCATAGACGAATACTGTGTTGACGTTATTGAAATTGTTCAGGCCACAATGAACGAAGAGAATATACC
>JBBRFT010000156.1:0-8005 GCA_038241375.1 Spirochaetota bacterium | reverse complement strand
TTGTCTCTTGCATTCGGAGCCTTTGTCGCGGGGATGGTGATAAGTGAGTCAGATTATAGCCATCAGGCGCTCAATGATATTATCCCCCTGAGAGATGTTTTCGGCCTCGTGTTTTTTACATCCATAGGTATGCTTCTTGATCCAAAAGTCATTTCAGATAACATTGTTGTTATAACAATGCTTGTAGTTTTAATAATAGCATCGAAAATTTTTATATTCTCATCTCTTGCGCTGGTTTTCAAATACCGGAATATTATTCCTCTTGCACTGGGACTTGGTCTGGCCCAGATTGGAGAATTCTCATTTGTTCTTGCACGTACGGGGGAACAGGCAGGTGTAATCGATAAAAATTTCTACTCACTTGTACTTGCAGTATCTGTAATCACAATGATACTCTCTCCATTTCTTTCAATGCTCTCAACACCATTATATTCATTAAAGCGAAAATGGTTCAAAAATGAACAGGTTCAAACCATAAACATGCCCGATGGGGGGCTTTCAAATCATGTACTTATCGCCGGAGGGGGGAGAGTCGGATCCCAGATTTCTGCGGTACTCAACAGACTTAATTTCCCATTTATTGTAGTAGAACAGGATTTCAGAAGATTTGAAAAGGCTAAAAATGACGGTTACCCCGTAATTTATGGTGATGCCGGACAGGAGTCAGTTCTTACAGCCGCCGATATCCACAGGGCAAAATTATTAATAATAACAGCTCCATCAATAATAACAACCCGGGAAGTTCTGGCAGTAGTAGAGCATCACAATCCGGGAGTTGACGTAATTGTTCGAGTAAACGACCTGGATCAGATCAAAGAACTACAGAAGCTCAATATAACAGAAATAGTACAACCGGAATTTGAAGCGAGTCTTGAAATTATACGACAGGCTCTTCTTCACTTGGACTGCCAGGTAACAGGTATACAAAATGTTATTGATGAAATGCGCCGCAGTGCATATTCATTTGGAAGTAATCAGTTACTGAATGCATCATCACTTTCAAAACTGAAAGACACTCCCTTCCTTCTTGAAACAGGCTGGTATGAGATAAAAAAAGATGATATTTTCGAAGGGAAATCCGCTATCGATCTTGAAGTAAGAAAGCAGACAGGTATTTCTATTGTCGGTCTCATGAGGGATGGTGTATTCACTCCCAACCCTGAACCCGTAACTGTATTTTCATCCGGGGATATTGTTGCAGTCATTGGAATTCCTGAACAACGGAAAATTTTTGAAAATATATATTTTAAAAATAACTCCTGGTATCCAAAGAAATTTAAAACTGCCCCGGATGAAGCAATATGAAGAATAACTTTCTGCAAAATCTTAAATCAATTCTCCCGGCAACTCTAGGCATTCACGGACGGGGAGAGCTCCCCGCGTCAGTTGTTATGGTACTCATCACTGAAATGAATGGGGAATATCACTTCGTTCTTGAAGAGAGAAACGCAAATATACGCCAGGGGGGAGAAGTCTGTTTCCCGGGAGGAATGTTCGATAAAAGGACAGATAACTCAACCAGAGACACTGCGCTTAGAGAAACAGCCGAAGAACTGGGACTTCCTGAAAATCAAATAGAGATCATCGGACGCCTTGATACCTTTGTTGCAGCCATGGGAGCTGTAATTGAAATATTTGTAGGTGTCATGAAAGCAGATATATCTGAACTGAAAATAAATCCCGATGAAGTTGAAAAAGTTTTCACCATACCGGTCTCATACTTTATGAACAACCAACCGGAAATTCATAAAGTTATGATAAAATTATTCTCCTCAGAAATAATTCAGGAAACAGGGGAGGAGATTGTATATCTCCCGGTTAGAGAACTTGGACTCCCGGAAAGATATATTGATCCATGGGGAAATTTCAAACAGAACGTGTATGTCTATAAAACCGATGATGGTGTTGTCTGGGGTTTAACCGCAAAGATCATTATGGATCTTGTACGAATCATTAAAGAGATCAGCTGAATTTATCGAATCTGATCATCTCCGGCTCAACTCCGAGTTTATTAAGCATGCACTCCGCTGCATCGGTCATCACTCCGGGACCGCAGAGATAGTATTCAATATCCTCCGGTTCGGAATGTGTCTTCAGATAGTTTTCATAAACAACATCATGAATGTATCCAACATCCCCTTTCCATTTGTCATCAGGAAGCGGTTCCGAAAGAGCGATATGAAATGAGAAATTTTTGAATTTTTTCTCTATTGCCCGGAACTCATCTTCATAGAAAATCTCACGTCTGGAACGCGCGCCATACCAGTAACTCACTTTCCGTCCGGTCTTAAGAGTATGAAATAAGTGAAAGATATGAGACCTTAAAGGGGCCATACCTGCTCCACCTCCCACATAGACCATCTCTCTATCAGTATCCTGAATAAAAAACTCACCGAAAGGACCTGAAATTTTAACTTTATCACCAGGTTTAAGACTAAAAATATAAGTCGATGCAATCCCGGGTGGTACCTGCTTAAATCTTTTTTTTGTTTTATCCCACGGCGGCGGCGCGATTCTTACATTGAGTTTAATAAAACCTTTTTCGGCTGGATAATTCGCCATTGAATAAGCTCTTTCAACATTCTCACTATTTTTATATTTAAGATCAAACATTCCGAACTGCTGCCATTCATCTTTAAACGCGGCGGGAACTTCGATATCCTGTTTGTAATCGATATCATACCGAGGAACAAGTATCTGAATATATCCCCCCGGTTTGAAATCGAGTGTTTCACCCTCGGGAAGTTTTACGCAAAACTCTTTAATATATGTCGATTTAAAATCATTTGAGACTACTTCACACTCCATGATTTTAACAGATAGAATCTCCTCGGGAACCTCTATCTTCATATTCTCTTTTACTTTAACCTGGCATGAAAGACGAACTCCGTCATTTGCGGATTTTCTATTTATATGAGTTGTTTCCGTTGAGAGGATTTTGCCCCCTCCCTCTGTAACCTTACATTTACATACTCCGCATGTACCACGGCCTCCGCAGGCAGAGGGGAGAAAAATCTTATTATTCTTCAGTGTATCGAGAAGAGTTTTTCCGCCTGAAACCGATAAAGGCTTCTCTTCATCACCATTAATTATCAAATTCACATTGCCCCGGTTAACAAGTTTATACTCTCCTGCTATTACCATTATAGTTAAAGTTGTTAAAACAACGATAAAGACAATTACTGTTACTATGACTGTTATCATCCGGTATATTTATCCCCTTTTTCCTAAAGCTGTATTCCAGAAAAAATCATAAATGCCATTGCCATAAGCCCGGTTATGATCATAGTAATTCCCAATCCCCGAAGAGCCGGAATTACATTTGAAGAAGCAATTTTTTTTCTTATAGCAGCCATCATTATTATTGCAAGAGCCCATCCTGTACCAGCGGAAAAACTGAATACAGTTGTTTCTGCAAGTGTATACTTACGTTCGACCATAAAAAGAGCAATTCCAAGTATTGCACAATTTACCGTAATAAGCGGAAGGAATATTCCCAAAGCCATATATAAAGGGGGAGAAAATTTTTCTATTGCCATTTCAAGAAGCTGAACTATAGCCGCGATTACTGCAATAAAAAATATATAAGTTACGAATGTCAGATCGGTGTCTTTTAAACTCTCACTTACCCAGACCAGAGCACCTTTCTTTAATATATATTCATAGATTAACCAGTTTGCCGGAGCGGTAATTGTTGATACAAATATTACTGCAACACCAAGACCAATTGAAGTTGTCATTTTTTTTGAAAGTGCAAGGAATGAGCACATCCCAAGGAAATATGCCAGGAGAATGTTGTTTATAAATATTGATTCAATTCCTAAATTCAAAAGCTCCATATTACCCCCTTACTCTCTGTATCCGGTAATTGTACGCTGTACCCAGATAATGATACCAAGTATTATAAAAGCTCCCGGTGCTAAAACCAAAAGTCCATTATTTGCATATCCTGCATCGTAAACTACCTGTGGTATAACCTGAATACCAAAGACTTTACCTGAACCGAGAATCTCTCTGAAAAACCCGACTATAAGAAGAATCATTGTATAACCAAGTCCATTGCCGAGACCATCGAGAAACGAAGGCCACGGTTTATTTGTCAATGCAAATGCCTCAAGACGTCCAAGGACAATACAGTTAGTAATTATAAGCCCGACGAATATTGAAAGCTGCTTGGATACATCGTATGCAAAGGCTTTCAGAAACTGATCAACTACAATTACCATTGTAGCAACAACAGTCATCTCAACTATAATTCTGATTTTGTTTGGAATATAATTTCGCATCAGAGAGATAACCACATTCGAAGCACACACCACTACTGTTACTCCAATCCCCATTACAAGTGACGGGATCAGCTGAGATGTAACAGCTAGAGATGAACAGATACCAAGTACCTGAATAGTTATCGGATTATTAATCCCTGTAGGATCCATCAGGATTTTTTTATTTTTACCGGAGAGGAGCGGCTCTCTTTCCTGAGTTGTCATATCAATTACCCTTCTTTACAGTTTTGGTTCTTAAAGTTTTAAAATACGGTTCATATATTGTAAGGCAGTTTTTCAGCAGTTTATTAACTCCATTAGATGTCAGTGTAGCTCCGCTTATCCCGTCAACTTCATGGATCAATGTCGGAGAATTAGGCCGTGTTTTCCCTTTCAGCACTGTAACTGAAACCAGTTCTCCGGCAGCAGTTAATATCTGCTTACCGGAAAAATTTTTCTGAAAAGAGGGATTTTCAATCTCACCGCCAAGTCCCGGTGTCTCACCATGTTTATAGAAGGAGATACCTTTAATTGTTTTAAGATCTGTTTCAAGAGCGAGATATCCGTAGAGTGTTGACCACAAACCTTTACCGACAATTGGGATACAGTAGGCGGAAACCTCTCCATTTCTTTTATTTATACTCATGAAGACCGGGTATTGCCGCTCTTCAGGTTTCTTTTCAAGTTCTCTTTCAAAATCAATTTTTTCAGGAGGAGTAGATTTTTCCGGAATTTTCCCTTCACTGTTTACAACAACACTTCTGATCTGATCCTTGTATATGACCTCTGCATTACTGCCCTCTTTTAGAAGATCAACAGCAGATAATATATTTCTTTTAATATCAAGTACTACATTCCGCTCCTGCCTCTCCCTGAGCATATCTGAAGATACAGAGAGTATTAAAGCAGCAACGAAGGATGTGATAATAATAAATACTACTGTATATAAATTACTTTGACGCACGATTCTGCCTCCTTCTTACGCTTCCCCATATAACAACACTGTCGATAAGCGGAGCAAAAGCGTTCATGAAAAGAATTGAAAGCATAATCCCTTCAGGATAAGCCGGATTCACAAGGCGGACAAGTATTGCAAGAGCTCCAATCATAAATCCATATATATATTTCCCCGTATTAGTAGCTGAGGCTGACACCGGGTCTGTGGCCATAAATACGGCTCCGAATGCGAAGCCCCCCATTACCAGATGATAATGCGCCGGTAGGGCAAAGGGGTGACCTGCTCCCGGTGCTGCATAATTGAAAAGAAGAGCAGTAAGATACCCCCCTGCAAAAACAGATAAAATGATTCTCCAGCTTGCAACCCCGTTAAGAAGCAGAAAAGCCGCACCGAGAAGAATCATAAATGCCGAGGTTTCGCCGATACTCCCAGGTTCCAGACCTAAGAACATGCTGCGGAAAGTATAGCCGCTTTCAGCAAGAAGTTTAACAATATCTGACCCGCCCGCTGATGACACCACTGCAAGAGGGGTAGCCATTGTATATGTATCAACAACTTTTGAACCGACAGATGTCCAGACCTCATTCCCTGAAATCGATGCCGGATAAGCAAAAAATATAAAAGCCCTGGTAATCAGCGCGGGATTAAATACGTTCATACCTGTTCCGCCGAAAACCTCTTTACCAATGATAATCCCGAATGAGGTGCCCACAGCTACCTGCCATAACGGAATTGTAGGTGGAACAATGAGCGGAATTAAAAACCCGGTAACAAGAAAACCTTCTGCAATATCATGTCTCCTTACAACGGCAAAGAGAACTTCCCAGAAACCGCCCACAGCATATACTACAACAAAGATTGGGACAACAAACCACGCCCCTTTAATAAAACAATCGGCCACTGAAGCATAAACTCCGGAAGAGAGATAGTGCTGATATCCTGCATTATAAGTCCCGAAAATCAGAGCCGGAACACCTGCTATTATAACCGACACCATCATCCGTTTAATATCATAATGATCACGGATATGCGCGCCTGACTTAGTAGGCATAGGAGGGATAAGAAGCATCCCCAGAAGCATCTCATACACAGGGTATAACCTTTCGAGTTTTCCCCCCTGTTCAAAATGTTTTTTTAATTTCATTTTTATCCCTCTCTCCGGATCTGATCAATACCCTTCCGGAGAATATCCTGAAAGTTCTGCTTTGACGGATCGACATATTCAACCAGTGCAAGATCCTCTTCTATAACTTCATAAATACCGAGTTTCTCCATCTCTTCAATCTCACCGGCAATTATACTTTTTATAAGAAATACCGGATAGATATCCATAGGAAGAACTTCTTCATAAATACCAGTAGCTATAAAAGGCCTTAGTGATCCATTCATAGCAGACTCCTCTCTGAATCTGCCGGCGTAATTAAAAAATGACGAGATATATGTTCGTGAGAAACTCCTCTTATTCAAACCTAAAGTAGCCCATCCTAAAATCTGATCACCCTCCGGCTCAGGAATTGCCGTAACCATAAAGTGAAAGAATCCGAGATATCCGTTTAACCCTTCATTTCTTCCAGTGAGAACGTTTCCGGAAATTATACGAACATCACCTTTCTCCATCTCTCCGATAAAAGATGATAGCGATGCACCCATGATTGTTCTGTAATAACACCTTTTCTTCGCAGAAATTCCCGTAACAGCGACTATAACTTCTGGATCAATTTTCCCTTCGAGAAAAAGTTTCCCGATGAGATTTACTCCATTAAGATTTATTGTCCAGACAATGTCATCTCTCCCCTTAATTGGCGCGACATGTTCTATCTGCACACCGACATTACCCGTTGGATGATGCCCGGTGAATTTATGAAGTTCAAATCCTTTAGCTTTTAAAATTTCAGGAGGAACATCTGAAAACTTTCCCTCCACAGAAACGTGAACTTTTCCCGATGTCAGTCTGTTTAAAATAGAAATCCCCGCTTGAAAATAAAGGTTATCACAATCTGCGCATAAAGAGATAAGAGGAGCAAGAGGAGATGTATCCATTGCGGATATAAAAATATCCCTGGGGGTAACAGTAGGATCCGCAATAATCCCGAAGGGCCTCTGAATAAAACATGCAAAAAGACCGCTTTCAAGAAGTACTTTTTTTACATCTTCAGCTGGCAGGCTTTCAATTGAGCCCTTTGGAATTTTATAATTTAAACACTTCTGTTTCCCGTCAGTCTTTATTATAACAGATTCCAGAACCCTTCTGTCCCCTCTGCGGATATCCTTTACTGTTCCCGATGCGGTAGATGTAAATAAAATATCTCTGTTATCTTTATGGCAGAATAGAGGAGTTCCCACACAAACTTTATCCCCCTCAGCGACTAAAAGCTTCGGATTAAGTCCCTTGAAATCCGCCGGTTTAAGCGCAACCTCATCGGGAAAATCCGCATCAAGTATTAAGCGATCAGCGCGCCCTTCAAGCCTGATATCGAAAGTTCTTTTTAATCTGTAATTTCCCATTACCTTAACCATAAGTTTTTATTTTATATAAATAACCGGAAATGCATCCGGTGACTTCAAATCAGATTAATGTAAATGAATACTGCTCTTCTCTTTGCAGGGAGAACTCATACTGCAGCAGGAACAGTTATGGGAATTATCTTTATCTTGTGGGGAATTTTTAAACAGTTTTATAGACAAAGCAAGACTGAAAAAAAGAATGATTATAAATGTTAAAATGAAGAGATTCAGCATAATAGTCTCCCCGGAATAAATAATAAAAAAACACTGTTATTTT
>JBBRFT010000155.1:0-8007 GCA_038241375.1 Spirochaetota bacterium | reverse complement strand
ACCATAATTTTTTAAATCTTTTTTATGATTTATATAACTTTGGAAATATGGGTTGATTTTATTCAATAAATTTAGTTTAACAATTATATCATCAATTATAACACGTACAACTAGTTCATCTACAAAATCACATTCATCATCTTTTAAGTCGTGAATCCACGGTGCTTTTTTAGTTATAAATGCATGTATGGTTTCATGCATAAATGTGAAAAATAATTGTTCTCTACCAATTTTAAATTCGTTTTCTGTTATTGACACTTTAAATATTTTTTCAAGGTTTTTCAATAGTTCAAATAAATCATCTAATGGAGGAAATAATTTATTAGTTTTATATGAGTTTTCCAAAATCGACCTCGTTTAAATGAAGTTTTGTTTACAATCAGTTTAGCCATGACATTTCGCCTAACGTTTTGCTTACCCGAAGTTGCGCGGCCTTTTGCGCAATTTGCCGCAGGCCAAGCCGGTACTCCGGCGCAGCGGGTAAGCTTTGTTATGCGAAGGAATTGGCCATTTCAGAAAATCTTTTAAAAAAAACTAAAAGTCTATTTCTTTTTATATCCTTACTCTTTTATTATCAAAATTAATCTTCAAACCAAGAGCTCCACAAACTTTCAAAAAAGTAGTGATATTACAATTAATTCCATTTTCAACTTTTGAAAGTTGTTGTTGAGTTACATGAGCTTTCTTTGCTAAATCTTTTTGAGAAATTCCAAGTTTATTTCGTTCTTCTAAAATTTTTATTGATAGAGATAGCAATTCTCTTTCTTCATTATATAATTGTGCGAATTTTGCATCTTTCAATTCTTCTTTTATTTGTTTTTTAAATGTTTTCATTATAAGCCTCCAATATTTTATTCTCATCAAATCTTTCTAAATAATCCTCCCTGATTTTTTTTGCTTTTTCAATTTGCGAAATAGGGACTTTCTCAGTTTTTTTAATGAACGGATGAGTTAGAATTATATAATCTCTGTAGCAAAAGAAGTATAAAATTCTTAGTTGATCTCCAGATAATTTTATCCTTAGCTCATGTATGCCATCAACTAAAAAATCAGCGTATGGTCGCGGGAGGTTTGGGCCTTTCTCTTCAAGGAATGAAATTAACCCAAGTATTTTAACTCGATTATTTATGCTTTTTGAAGAAATAAAATCTTCGACGGGGCAGTCTCCTTCGATTGTTTCGTAGTATATGATTTTCCAGTTTTTCATTATAATTCAATGTACACCATATATGATGTAATGTCAACTCAAATTTTAATTTTTAAAAATTGAATGTCAAATACTGAGAGAAAAAAAAGTTTGGCCAATTCTTTTGCATAACGCCTTGCTTACACGACGTTGCACCGGCCTTTTGGTGCAATGTGGCGAAGCCCAAGCCGGTACTCCGGCGCAGCGATGTAAGCGTTGTTATATGCTGTACCGCGATATTTCTATAAGTCTGCCGTCGACATGGATGTCAAAGGCAGGTTAATAACTATAAAGATCGTTCTTCAGTTTTTCCTCTTTTCATTATCCATGTTAAAAACTCGTTGCCTTTGATTGTTATATTAAATGAATTATTTTCTAGTATTATTAAAGAACTTCCGATCAAGAATTGGCAATATTTTTCTCTATTCCAATCATTAAATTCTTCGAATGTATTTTTTACATTTAAAAAAAACTCATCAACAAATTGAATGGGTCTACCAGTACCACTATTTTCATTTAACTTCTTTAATAAATGTATTTGACTTCCAAAAATAGCATTATAAATTCTTTCAAAATCTAATTCAAGTTGAGTTGCAGCAAGATGCTTTAACAATACTTTTACAGCATCACCTTCAATGTTCAAACCTTTAGTCTTTAATTCTTCATTAATACTTTTTTCTATTTCCTGAGTTATCGGCGAGCTTTCTATACTGAGTAGTTCATTAATAGTTTGTTTCTTCTTATCTTCCATTTGCAAGTCTATATTTGTTTGATTAACAGTGATACCATCTTTTGAAACAGACTTGATGCCCGATATAAGATTCGTCATTGCTTTTCTAAATATCAACATGAAGATAAGTATTGATAAAAATGTTATCTGTGGCCAACCTAATGCTGAAATTAATTTTGTTACACTTTCCATTTTAATTTACCTATTGATTTAGAATTGCCTCCACTAATGACGGAGACAGTTAGAATTAAACATCATAATTTAATTGAATCAAGTACGGAATCTTCACTATTGTAAATATTGTCATACCAATTTACTTTGCTATAACAATTATCAATCCACTTTAATTGAGGTAAACAATATTCATCCTGAGGTTTTCCTGCATAGTAATGTTCAATCCAAATGATGGTATTTGGATCAATACTTTTTAAAAATTTATAATATACCTGATTAGCAATTTCTTTAAAAGCATTTGTAATTTTATCGCCTTTATTTTCAGGGATTTCTGTTAGAATAATTATATGCTTATTATTATTGGTCACAATTTTTAAATCACAAATCCCTTCTTGTAATTTATACATTATTCCTGTATTAGAAAAAATTATAACAGGCGATACAAAAATAAATTTCTCATTTTGAATTTCACTAAAATTGGCCATAAGCTCTCCTTTTATTATTTTATATTTTTAATTCAGGGGGTGAAATGTTTTTCAACATACTTCGAATTGCTATTAAATCATTTTTTTTCATCTTTCCAGCAAGTCGTCTTTTTATGTATAAATCTCCCGTTGAAAGATCCAACGTTAATTTTTTTTCTAAATTATGAGCATGAGGATTGGAAGGGAATGGATCAATATCACTTTTATGTATTCGCCATATTTGACCTTGATTTTTTACCGTCTCTTCGTTAAGAGCACGCAGGCAATTATTAGGAATCGGATTATATCCCAAATCAATGACTTCTTCTCTTATTTCAGACATATAAAATTCCTTCTTGGTCAAAATATTATTTACTTCAGCAGCCACGGATGGCGGTATTCTCGTTAAGTCAGAGCGGTATTGCATATAACGTCTTACTTATACGACGCTTGCCAAGTCTACTGGAAATTTTATATTCAATAAGTTTACACAAATTAAGAAGTTTTTTGCCACGACTAAGTGGCAAGTGTGCCGAAGGCCAAGCGAGGTACTCCGAGCGCAGCGTATAAGCTTTGTTATCTGCTGTTTTCGCCCCCCGTTTGGTTAATCATTTTTCTCGGTTAATAACCCTGAGTTATATTTATGAATTATACTTGCTATTAACGTTTGATAGGGGAGTCCTTCCATAATGGCTTTTCGTTGAATGTCTTCAAGATCCTTTTCGGAAATTCTAATGTTAATACGTTTTTCTTTTTTCAAATGTATTTTGGCCAATTCTTGATACTTACTCATTCTTTGAGGAGCATCTTTAACGGATTTCCATTCATTTTTCTGGTATGATTCAATTATTTCTTTTTCATATTTATCTAATTTTGCCATATTGTCACTCCTTGTTTAAATATTCTTTTGTAGCTTTTCTACTGGGATAAATTGTTTTTAGAAAAATTTCATCATCATTTTCAACAAATGGAACAATGTATGCATATGACTCAATTTCAATGATGAACATGAATTGGTTTTTATATTTTTCGCTATTTCGATTCTCAATAACGTCGATAACGGCACCATTTGAAATATAGAAAACAATTTCTTCAAAAGAGATTCCGCGGATTTCTTTGAGCTTTAAACTTTTCTCTTTATCCCAGTTAAAATGCTGCATAAATTCCTCAATAATACATTGTGTGCCTAATATAATCATTGTTTCAATATATTTCAAGTAATTATTTTAAAATAAATAAATTTTCGGACAGAATCTTGGGGGCGAAAATTGCAGATAACGCTTTGCTTACCCGAAGTTGCGCGGTCTTTTGCGCAATTTGCCGCAGGGCAAGCCGGTACTCCGGCGCAGTGGGTAAGCTTTGTTGTCTGCTGTTACCCCCGCCGTTCAGTATTGTTATATAAATCGTTCTACTGATACATTAAATATCTTTGCTAATTTCTTTGCCGTAATTTTGCTGATTGGTCTTGAGCCATTCTCCATATTTGAAACATGTTGTTTCGGAATTCCTTCAAGCATTTCTCCAAGTTTTTCCTGAGTTATTTTATGAATCTTTCTATAGATTTTCATATTGTCACCCGGAGTTTTTTCTGCTTTAATTTTTTTATACCAATCAGTTTCAACAATATCTACATATTCATCATCTGCATCTTTTGTAATATGTACTTTCTTTCCATATTCTTCTTTTAATAAACTCAATATTTTTAGTGGTATTTCCCCTTTGATATTGATTTCAATACGGGGCGTTTTCACGACTGCCTGCATAATATACCTCGATTATTACTGAATCATTTTCATAATACCAACACGCTACCCATTTATATGCTAAGTGGCAATGGTATTCATTTTTACCTAAAGTACTGAAATTCGGCCATTCTTTTCTTATTGGTCCTTTCTCTCTTAAATCATCGATTAGAGTGTCCAACGTGAATTGAATATCCTTCGGCAATTTGTGAATATTTTTCAAAACACTTTTTTTGATGGTAACTTTGTACATAAATCAAAGTAATCATTTTATGGTTATTAGTCAAGATGTTTTTTACTTTTTAATTATGAAAAAAATAAAAAAAATAACGTAGCACGAGGCGGGGGTAATGGCAGACAACGTCTTGCTTAAACGACGTTTGCCAGTTTCACTGTAAATTTTATATTGAACGAGTTTACCCAACACAAAAAGTATTTGCCACTGAAAGTTGGCAAATGTGGCGAAGCCCAAGCCTGTACTCTGGCGCCGCGTTTAAGCTTTGTTATGTGCTGTAGGCAGCCATATTTTTACACTTAATGTTTAATTATTTTCAAAAAAGTCTTCATCAATTTCTTTCATTTCATAAATATTCCGAACTTGAACGCCTACAGTATATTGATACATGAGGTCAACTAATTTGATTCCATCAATTAAAATAATTGAATGATGTGCGTCGTGTGCTTTTTTAATTGCCTGTTCATCAAAAGTTGATGTAGTTACAAAAACTCCTTTATTTGTATCTCCACTCATTGCACCGATAAAATTTCGGATTTCTTTTTCACGGACTTTATTATCATTGTAACGCTTCGCCTGGATGTATATTTTCTCAAGTCCGAGTTTGTCTTCATTTATAATCCCATCAATCCCACCATCACCGGTTTTTGAAGTTTCGATGAAGTCACCATATCCCATTTTCTTAAGCAAAATCAGTATGACTTTCTCGAAATAAAATGGATCTATGGTTTTTAATTTTTCTAACATGTCGTTTTTAACTTGTGACTCAATTGCAAAAAATCCTGAATCTATTAAGTCTTGTGGTGTAGATGAATTTATTTCTGTAATATTTGTACTCTTCGTTTTTTCGTCTTCATAGAAGCTCAAGAAATTTGAATCACTTTCAATATCTTTCAATTGTAATTGTTTATTGCTAACATCTTTTCCTTTCTGTGTAATTTGAACCATGCCACGTTCCGGGAAATGAATGAAGCCACCTTTTTTCAAATATGATTTTCCCCATGCGATTCTATTCATAATAAGTATGTCACCGCTTTTTGTTTTCTTTTCTAATAATTCTTTTGGTAGTGTCGAATAAAATTGAGCTACGACCTGATTTTGTAATTCTCTACTATGAATAGTGTTTCCATCACTTAAGATTTGAAGAATCGGGGTGAAAGTTTCATGAAATTTTGGTAAATCCACAAGTAACCTACCTATATTGATATATGTTCAACGTAATGTTTTCAGTTAAGATTTTAAATATAGATTAAGTATTTTATCAAGCACAAAAGTTTAAATATGGCTGCCTATTGCACATAACGCTTTGCTTACCCGACGTTGCGCGGCCTTTTGCGCAATGTGCCGCAGGCCAAGTGAGGTACTCCGAACGCAGCCGGTAAGCTTTGTTATATGACGTTGGGCAATGCACTTAAAGTTTGTCCCTGTTGAGTCAAGGACGACGAAACAGGAGGCAATCAGTTTTAACCTACTAATTTATACTTTTTCAAAAATGACTTATCTTTTTCAAGAATCGAAAGAATTCTTTGAGCTGGACCAGCGGGATGATTTTTCCCGGATTCCCATGCCTCTACAGTTTTTATTGAAACACCAAAAACATATGCAAAAATTGATTGGGTTAAACCTAATTTATTTCTTATTTCTTTGATTTCTTTACCATTAAAATCTGGAAGAGGTGCAACGGTTATAAAATGTGATTTTATTCCTTTTACTTTTTCACCATTTTCAAATTTAATGGCTTCTTCTAAGGAATTAATCAAGTTTTCACCGATTGTTAGGTCTTTATAATTTTTTTTCATGATTTTTCCTCCTTAACTCATTTTTAAGGTCTGTAACAAGTTGTTTAATGATTTTCTTTTCTCTATCACTAATATTGTCTTTTTGATTTTTAGGGTAGGCCATAAGGAGATATATTTTTTCGTATACGATGAAGTCAATATATAGTATGCGTATACCACCACTTTTTCCTTTATTTTTTAAAGCCCACCTAATTTTTCTTACTCCTCCGGTGCCTTGTATTACAGAGCCGGTTTCGGGGTTAATGATTAAATATTCTTGGAGATCTTTTAAATCATCATCTGTTAATCCAAGATCATCCCAGATCCTATTAAAAACATCAAAACTTACAAATTCAACTTTCATATTACAATTATAATCCCTATTGGATAGGGCGTCAAGTAAAAAGTTTTATTAAAAAACCGGGCAGGACGCCCGGTCTTATATTTTTTGCACAATGTCATATAACGTCTTGCTTATACGACGCTTGCCAAGTCTACTAGAAATTTTATATTCAATAAGTTTACACAAATCAAGAAGTTTTTTGCCACGACTAAGTGGCAAGTGTGCCGAAGGCCAAGCGAGGTACTCCGAGCGCAGCGTATAAGCTTTGTTAGGCGATGAAATTTGCCCATATTCAAGAATAAATTTCGTCATGGCTTCCAACATCAATGGGAATTATTTTATCATCTTCAAAAATAAAATCAATACTTATGCGAAAAGAAATATTGATTGAAACTGAATATAGTTCTGACAGTTTACCTTTCAATTTATGTAAGCGTAGTGATGGATGATATGGATTCATTTCCAATAATT
The DNA here is from genome assembly GCA_038241375.1 of Spirochaetota bacterium. Classification (GTDB taxonomy): domain Bacteria; phylum Spirochaetota; class UBA4802; order UBA4802; family UBA5550; genus WRGT01. The sequence goes on along the minus strand of JBBRFT010000155.1, from coordinate 884 downwards.
CTAATGCTTTTGTATATTGCGAAAGTAGATCGGGATGTTTTTTTATAAACTTTGCTGCACGTTTATTATAGCTTTCGGTGTATTCGATTTCAGCCACGAGTAATTCTCTTAATATGCTTCTGTACGGATTCTTTAATTATTTTACCTTCTTTTATATCTTTCCTCGTTTCATGAAGTGCTGTTTCTAATTCACATTCCCGTAAATAGTTATACTTATCCATAGGGAGAACAACATATTTGCTTTTTCCCCTCACTGTAATAATTACTTCATCACCACCTGAAGTTTCATCATTAAGAATAGAGATTCCTTTTGTTTTTAATTCGTTTGCCGTAATTGTTTGTGCCATTTTATAATCCTCATATTAGTACTATTTATAATACTAATATGAGGATTATTTGTCAAGTTTTTACAGAAAGTTTAGGGCAAATTTTTTCGCCTAACGCTTTGCTTACACGACGTCGCGGTGCTTTTTCCGCGATGTGGCGAAGCCCAAGCGAGGTACTCCGAGCGCAGCGTGTAAGCTTTGTTATGCGATTGGCAGAAAACTTACACTTTGATATTCTCTCTTTTTTCCGAAATGTATTACTAAAAAATACTATGGTAATATAGATTTGCACCATTTTTGAAAATATTCATCTTGTTTTTCAACTGTCCCAATTTCGGTTCCGTCATAATAATCAAAAATATTGTGAAGATCGTTTAGCGAACTATGTTTACCCATAGGGAGAATATAAGCTTTTTTTCCACCTCCCATACTTCGAGACATGCCAGATGGATATACATCTATTCTAGACCCATAGCATAAAAGAATTACATTGTCAGAGTAAAGTTTTTTTCGTAATTCTTGAAAACATGAAAAGATATCTAATTCATTAACATGATA
>JBBRFT010000154.1:0-8023 GCA_038241375.1 Spirochaetota bacterium | reverse complement strand
CCCCGCCGCCGAAGGCGGCGGGGAGATATAATCCTTTAATATACATAAAAAATAAATTAAGAGATTAAGCATAATTATAATTTCACATATACAGATGACAGAGAACCATTTACAGTACAAGCCCTTTTTGACTAGGATTAAAGGATTAAGGGATTTTGAGGATTTGGTAAAAATAAACCTCCTCTAAATCATGAAGATCATTTAATCCTGTAAATCTTAATTCAGACAATTAAATAAAACTTTACTTTTTAATATTTGCAAATTCATTAAATTTATTATATTATAACAAATAGTCTTTATTCCTTTAATTTTCTTAAGTAAATAAAGCACTGTTACCCACGCAGCCTTCGGCGGCGAGGGTATATATTTAAAAAATACTACTGTACAACAAAACAGATTGAAATTCCGGAGGGTGTATGATAAAGTTTGATGGTTACGATGAAGTTATCGAGCGTGTTTACAGATTCAACCAGGAGCATGTTTTTGAATACTGGGATAAGCTTCTCGATTCAGAGAAAATTGAGCTTCTGAAAGATCTTAGCACAATCAATTTCCTGCTTCTCAAAGAGATATACTCTCACACGGGGGATGAGGAGAAAATTGAATTTACACCTGCTCCGTTTATACCTGTTCCGGTAAATGATAAAGACATGATTGTGTTTGAAGATGCTAAAAAGAGAGGTGAAGCCCACATCAGTGAAGGGAAGGTCGCTGCTTTTCTCGTAGCCGGGGGCCAGGGGTCACGGTTGGGATTTGACGGACCTAAGGGGAAATTTCCCATAGGGCCGGTTTCGGGTAAAACACTGTTTCATTTCCATGCAGAGAAGATCAAAGCTTCAGAAGAAAAATACAACACATCAATCCCGTTTCTGATCATGACTTCAAGAGACAACCACACGGAAACCGAAATATTTTTTAAGAAGCAGAACTTCTTCGGACTTGATCCGTCGAATGTGCACCTCTTCCCGCAGAACATGATTCCGTCACTGGACCTTAGCGGAAAACTTATTCTATCCGAAACAAATAGAATTTTTATGAATCCAGACGGACATGGCGGCAGCCTCACAGCTCTACGTACATCCGGCGCATTAAAAAAACTTCAGGAGCTGAAAGTGGAAACTCTCTCGTACTTTCAGGTGGATAACCCCCTTGTTAAAATTATTGACCCTGTGTTCATCGGATTTCATGTAATGAATCAGGCAGACATATCGAGCAAAGCGCTTAAGAAACTCTACCCTGAAGAGAAAATTGGTGTCTTTGTAAAGTTTTCAAACGGAACCACAGGAATAATCGAATACTCCGACATTTCTGAGGATAAGCTTTACGCAAAAAATTCAGCTGGAGAAATGCTCTACTCTGCCGGTAGTCCGGCAATTCACCTGTTCAGTACATCATTTATATCCGAGCTGACAGACTCCGGGAGTATATCTCTTCCTTATCATATTGCAAAGAAAAAAATAACAGCAATGGTTCAGGGAAAACATGCTGAAATCTCCGGATATAAATTCGAAAAATTTGTATTTGACGCCCTCCCACTGTCTGCAAAAAATGTAATTCTGGAAGGATTGAGAGAAGAGGAGTTTGCCCCTGTAAAAAACCCATCGGGACAGGATTCAGCAGACTCGGCAAAAAAACTGATGACAGGGCTTAACAGAAAGTGGCTCACACAAAAAGGTATTCAGATTCCTGCAGGTGTTAAAGAGATAGAGATATCCCCTCTCACCGCGCTCTCTCCGGAAGATCTTCCAGAGGGGATTACGGTTCCTGACACGGAAAAAGTTTTAATCCGATAATAAATAATACAAAGTCCCCGACCGTCGCTGCACTGACCTGTCGAAGTGGGATTTAGGGGGCTGCTTCGTATGTCATATATCATAATTCTCGGTATCTCGGCAGGACTCGCCATGGATGCATTTGCTGTTTCAATATCATACGGGTGCACACCAAAAAAAGTCCCGGTAAAACATATTCTTCTTATTTCACTTTCATTCGGTCTATTTCAGGCATTTATGCCTGTTATCGGCTGGAACGCGGGGAGATTTTTTGCCGATATGATCAAAGATTATGATCACTGGGTTGCGTTTTCCCTTCTTGCATACATTGGAATAAAAATGATTATTGAAGGATTAAAAACAGACTCAAGCGAAGACTCCAGCTGTGAAATGGATGATCATATTCTTGATTTAAAAAAACTCTTTGTTCTATCAATTGCAACAAGCATCGATGCACTGGCAGTGGGGCTGAGCCTTTCACTACTCGGTTACAGCATTACAGAACCAGCTGCGATTATCGGTGTAACAACTTTCATTTTAAGCTACATCGGTGTAAAGATGGGATGCAGACTTCATAAAATTCTCGGGAAGAGAGTTGAAGTGTTCGGCGGAGTTGTGCTCATTGCAATCGGATTAAAAATTATTATTGAACACCTGTACTGATCAATCCATCGGCTATCATTACTCCATTGACTCTTCAACTCCGTTTCTCGAAGAAACTTTATAATATACAAGCTTTCCCGATCTGTAGCCGATTGAACCCCAATCGGGCAGATCAAATTCAATTTTTACAATTGAAGACTTCTTCATGGATAATCCATAACAGGAACTGCAGATGTACATAATAAAATCACTGAGAAGCGGGTTATGCCCCACGAGCATTACGGATGATATTTCCGGAGACTGACAGATAATAAGAGAGAGTATATCCTCGGGATTCCCGGAAGAGTACAGCATTTTCTCAACTCCAATTTTCTCTGAGGGATAACCGATTGCCCCTGCAGCAATTTCAGCCGTAACCTTTGCCCTTGGTGCGCCGCTTGATATAACCAGATCTATCTCTGTACGGGACTCTTTCAGATAATCGCCAAGCTGCGCTGAGTATTTCCGTCCTTTCTCTGTAAGCTCACGATCGTAATCTGTTTCGAAGTTATTCTCCTCTGCGTCGCCATGCCTGAAAAGATATACTGTTTTCATAATCTTCTTCCTGAAATAGAATTGTAATTTGAATCTCTACAAAAGCGACGAAATCCTCTCACCGCCGCGCCGGTGGTGCGGCGGAGAGTAATTTTACCACTGATTTTTAATCTGTTACGATCATATATATCAATAGGTAAGAGTTCAATCAATATTTTGAGCACTTAAACCGATAACAATTTATTTTCAAAGGCGCGTATGCTTTGCATACGCGTGGGATTACGGGGGCGGCGCCCCCGTAATCCCACTTCCCCGGCACAGCGCGAGGCGCTGTGCCTACAGAAAATAAATTGCCAGTTATAATAATTCCTGAAATTTTTTGAATAAAGTTATAGAAATAAATCATCCGTCTATTAAAATCTGGCATTGTTAAATTAAATTTAATGGATAATAATAATGCGTTTAAAAATAAAAATACTTCCTGGAGATTATACAATTTTTAAACTCCCTTCAGGATCAGACACACCAGACTGGGTTGATAAATCGAGATTTTACAGCATCACCGACACCGGCGAAGAGATGTCGATAATATGTTCCGGAGAAGGTACACCTGAAGAGTATCCCCATGAATGCAGCATGAAGATTTTTAAAATCGATTCCGAACTTGAATTCAGTATAACGGGAATACTAAACTCTATAACATCCCCTCTTGCCGAGAGCGGAATCCCTGTATTTACAATTTCAACTTTCAATACAAATTATATTTTTATCAAGATGGAACATTCCAACAGAGCCGTACATGCGCTTGAACCTTATCATGATATTGAATACTATGGATGGTAGATTTATTAAAATATAATAAGGGAGATTTTAGAGATCATATTTTTAATTAAATTATTTAAACTTGAAAAATTATTTGCTAAATAAAACTTCAATATTATGATATATTCATCGTGAATATCTCAACTGAGGTCAATTATATGAAAATTCAATTAAGATTTGATTTAACGGTATTTTTTATTAAAACTCCTCTTTGTATATTTTTAATTATGCTTGCACTTCTCTTAAATACAAATAGTCTCCGCAGTGAAGAAAACAATGATGAATCAGATATCTTTAATCCCGAAGAATCCGCAACAATCTACGCTTACGGGGGTTACGGCTATTACAGATGGAAAATGATGAGTATGGAAAGTATCATGGATGCTTTGACTTCCGACATCCCTACATCCGGTATGAGATTTAAGCATGAATCCACACCTTACGTAGTTAAAAAATATGGTGTAAAAACCAATATATCATTTCTTTCATTTGGATTAGACTATTTCAGCGATACATTATCACTCCCTGCTATGGAATCTGACAGAAAGAAAAATCTCGAAGGAGATGAGAGCAAAAAAGCCAGACAGCTTAGATATTTAAGCGGAATAAGCTTCGGAGATATCTCTTTTCATTTCAATGTAACCCGCAGGGATTTCGACAGTACCATTACCTCTAAGGGATATAAACCTTTGATGAATCCGATAGTTCCTATCTATTATTACCCTGAAACCGGCGACCCTGTTACACTTGCTGTAGGGGAAAAAGCTGCATGGTATACTTCGTACACGGATTATGAAGGGAAGCTTGTATGGAACAAGGGACTCACCGCTTTTGAATTCGGTGCAAGATATGTCAGATATGACGCGCCGACAGAGCTGAGCATATCAGAAAACGGATCACGGGGAGACGTTCTTATGTTCACGGAAAACAAGATGATCTCACTCTTCATGGGTATTGGCACATTCTCGCGTATCGCAGGAGATTTTTACTTACACTACTATGTACCGCTGAATATTGCCGGATATTATTACGCCGAAAACAGTTACTTCGATATTGAAAACAAAAAACCATTCTCAACGAACACATTCTCTCTTACAACTTCGAGTTCGGGAAACTTATCTCTGGCATATATTATAAAACATTTTAAACTCGAAGGGGGAATGGATTACGGCTTTTATTACTCGCAGTTAATGCTTACAGATGCGAGGTTAAAAAAGGATGTGAGTTATACTAACAGCATAAGCGGCATCACTGAAACAGCACCCGCGGGCAGTGAAGTTAACATCGAAGCAAAACGAATTGAATTTTTATGGGGATTTTATCTCCACGCCAGTGCGTATTTTTAACTTTAGAAGAATTATACAGAAGAACAAACATCTGTTATTTTACATAAATCATATATGTTATCATCTGATTTATGTGAGAATATAATAATTATGAATCTTATTTTTCTAACCAATACTCTAGTGTAAGAACAAAATACACTCGCAATTTTCAGCGAAGCGGGTAATACCGAATTTTACAATAAACAAATTTTCAGAATTACGCGCTTATTTTATATTTTTAAAATAGTAAACCTGATGGTTCCGCCCTTTTTCTACATATCCTCTGAAAAGCGTAGTAATATCTTTATTCATTTTTGCTACATTATTTTTCTCAAGAGGGTCCTGATTTATATTATACAGCTCCTCCACTCTGTTATCGGACCTTAAAATATATTTCCATTCCCCGTCACGAACAGATAAATATTCACGAAACCAGTCCGTGTGTGAATAGGCCAATCTCTGTTGATGAGGACGAAGAAAAGATATCCCCTCATATTCCGGTTCAGAATCAATACCGATCATATCAAGCATAGTCGGTACAATGTCTATATGACGGGATATTCCATTATATACTACCTGTTCGGGAAAAAGTTTTTTATTGTAAATTATAAAAGGGACATGAACATTCTCTTCATATAAATATATAGAATGAAGATAATTCCCCTTGTGCTGATAAAACGCTTCCCCATGATCAGCAAATATAAACAGAATAGTATTATCGAGTAATTTGTTCTCGTCGAGTTTTCGAACCAGTTCCGAGATACATTCATCGGCAGAACGGAGCGAATTTATATAAGATTTCCATAATTTTGTCTTGTGATTCGACTCATTCCTTATATCTGAACCCGGATAAATATCAAGCTCGGGCTGCGAGCTTAAATAAGGATGATGCGGAGCATATGGGAAATATGCTACAAAAAAAGGTTCCTCCCCCTTCTTCATAAAATCAATAGATGGTTGTATCATTGCGCGATCATCAAGCGCAGAATCATATACCATAGAATATTTATTTCTTGGAAGATCTGCCAGGTCCATGATACGATCATATTTTCTATGTTTCAGATAATCTATATGATTAAAATTTGCAAGACTCCCTGTATGAAAAAGCGCAGTTCTATAGCCGTTCTGTTTAACAACTTCACTTACAGATCTAACCCTGAAAGTCGGACGGTTCATTGGAATCCATTTTTTCCCCAGGGGAGTATATGCCGAAGAGAGCACATTAAAAAGCGAGTTTACCGAGAGAGGATATTGCACATAATGCCGGTTGAATTTGATGCTGTTTTTACTAAGACGGTTCCAGCCCGGAGTTACCTCTCTGCCGTTTATTTTCATATCAAGATATGCAGATGTTGTTGACTCGGCAAAATAAAAAATTATATTATATTTTTTCCGTGGAACATGAATTCCAGGCATCATGCGTTTATCGACCAAAGAATCAGTTGAAAAATTTCCAGGATTCTCAGAGCCGGATAATTCCGCTTTCACAACCGGCTGATTTTTCCCGAATTCCGACAGCACCATGAGAGGATTTTGAATTAAATTACTATAATCCTCTGAAGAATCTGTCTGCTGTGAAGATGAAGCTGCAGCATAAATAAACATCGGAGTAAACAATACCAGCGGTATTAGCGGTACTGAAAATTTCATTAATCCCGAATGCCTGCGGGAAGAGAATAGAAATAATACCAGCAGCAAAATTCCGGAAATCTCAATAATACATGTTCTGAATCTCACCTCAGAGAGTGATGACGTGAGTATTTCATACCAGAATGTCGAAAGCCCTGCGCCTGCAGATGCCACAGTAAAAGGTGTTTCAAAAACCATATAATAGCCGCTGAAAAAGATGAGTACATGCTGGTAAAAAAATAATAATAGAATTATTACTGTATAAAAATAAACACCCTTCAGATAACGGGCAGATGTTAAAACCACCAACAAAAAAAAGATGAGAATGATTCCATCATGTAAAAAAGAATCAAAAAGATATGTAAACGGTTGTATATAATTTCCATTTAAAGATGAGTTCTGAATAAATATTTCAAACCGGAAAGCAGCTGTTATACTGAATAGATATAGAAGGAAGGGAACTCCTTTCAACAAAGATTTTCCCCCGGAATTAATATTCTGCAGATTCTTTTTACGGTTCATTTTAAACACTGCCCTGCAAAATTATGAATAATTCACAAATTGATATTAAGTAATATTTTTGGCAACAATTAACTATAGAATTATACCGGTTTTTGTACTACTTAAAATCCGTGGTAAAATTACTCTTCACTCTTGAAGATGGGGAACCCACGTCAGCAAAATAAAGTATCTACTCAAAAACCGGTGGTATTTTATCTCCGCCGCGCCGTTGGCGCGGCGGAGTACAATTTTAACCCAGGTTTTTGAGCAGTTACAAAATAACTATTTATGCAAAAAAACTTGCTATTTACAATATACTAATATAAATATGGGCAACTTTAATAGATTTTTTCTACTATATAATATGAATTCTAACCTTCTTTGCTTTGCCGGCAACGAGGAATTCTTTTTTTGAGGAAATTTAAATGAATTTTAATATGTTCAGGAAATTGCTGATATCGGCAGCAATTGCAATGATTGCTGCTGTTTCAGAACTACCGGTAATGGCGGAAGCAGTATTTTTAAATGACGGATCTATTGTTGATGGAGTCATAATCTCAGACGCTGCAACATCCGTCACAATCCGCCGGGCTGATAAAAAAAATCAGCAGATCCCGCGCAGCAACATTATGCGGATTCTATATACAGAACTGAAAATGGGGAAAATATACATACAAAAACGCGACGGGAAGGGTATTGTCGCATACATGGTAGACGAGGATAGAGCAAGCTACACTTTTCGTATGGAGCTTTATAGCCCGGAGGAATTTATTCTTCAGCGGAATGATGTACTCTTTATGGCAGAGAAGAATCCTTCGGGACTGCAAGTGGATGGCG
>JBBRFT010000153.1:0-8207 GCA_038241375.1 Spirochaetota bacterium | reverse complement strand
ATCGAATTTAATGTTGAGGAGACTGAGCTGACCGGGGATTATACAGATATTTTTATATATGGTTCGGCAGGGGAGACTCTCCCTGAACTTGTTAAACTTCTTAAAAAATAAGGAAATACATTGAAAAGAATTATACTGCTTCCTGACCATATTAAACATATGATAGCTGCTGGAGAGGTCGTTGAGGGACCTTTTTCCGTTGTTAAAGAACTTGTTGAAAACTCAATTGATGCCGGTGCATCTGCAATTGATGTTCAGGTTCTTGACTCGGGACTTAAGAAAATTATGGTGAGGGATAATGGTTCCGGAATATTGAAAGATGACATTGCTCTTTCGATTCAGGAGCATGCAACTAGCAAGATTACAGATATCTCCGGACTGCAGAATGTTGCAACATACGGATTCAGAGGTGAGGCTCTGTCGAGTATATCTTCAATTTCCGACCTGGTAATTCTTTCGAATACGGATGGAAAAACCATGGGCTCAAGACTTGAATCATCCGGGGGAGTTGTCACAATCTTGGATTTTGCAGGATCACGAGGAACGACTATAATAGTTGAAAATCTTTTTTACAATATGCCTGCCAGAAAAAAGTTTTTAAAATCAAAGAAAATAGAACTCCGCAACATTAGGGAAACCATCTTGAAAATGGCGCTCCCTGCTTACGATGTGGCATTTACATTTGATGTTGACGGGAAAAGAGAGATGTCTCTTCCGGCGGCAAAGACTCAGGATGAGCGGATACAGCAGGTTTTCGGTAAAACGGTACTGCAGAATCTCTACATCGAGGAACTCAACGATATAAAAGTAAGGCTCAGAGGTTATCTCTCCAAGCCTGAATTTATAAAGGGATCACGGAGCATGCAGTTTCTATATGTAAACAATAGACCTATAGAGTATAAGTTTTTCTCATATCATCTTTCACGTGCATATGAAGCTGTCATTCCCCGGGGCAAATATCCAGCGGCGATTATATTTATTGATATCGATCCGGAACTTATTGATGTTAATATACATCCGGCAAAACGTGAGATTAAGCTCTTCGATCAGAAATACATTGATGATATGATCTATAATCTAGCCTCAAAAAGTTTATGTAAACCTCACGTCATTCCCGATTCATTTTTTAAGGCATCTCCAATTGAATTCAGCGTCAAAAAATTTTCACTGCAGGAGAATTCCTATCCTCTCCCTCCGCAGACAGCCTCACTATCTGCGGAAAAAGATCAGTCTGAAGCTCCGTATACCGGGACTCTTTTTCAACCCAGTGAAGTGAGTATCCCTGTTAATCCCGATTTTAAAACAGACAAAGGACTGAAAATTCTCGGAACACTTTTTGATACATATATTCTCATAGAAGATGATGATAAACTTCTACTGATTGATTTTCATGCTGCTCATGAGAGAATCCAATATGATAAACTTATGACAAACCGGGGTGAGATAGAATATCAGGAACTTATATTCCCCGTCAGTATAGAGCTGTCAATAAATGATTATAAACTCGTGACGGATAATCTTGAAATTTTTAATGAGATAGGATTTGAAATTGAAGAGTTTTCAGATTATACTGTAATCGTAAGGTCGACACCGGTTATTGCAGGGAGTTATAAAATTGATGAATTAATTAAAAATATGATTGATAATATAAAAGATGGTATCAAAAGTAATGATCTTGTTGAACGGTTTTACTCTCTCGTTGCCTGTCACTCTGCAAAGAGAGCTGGAGATAAGCTGAGCAGGTCGGATATGGAGACTCTCACCCGTAAAGTACTTGATGGTGAAATGGACTTAAGGTGTCCCCATGGAAGACCTTTTTTCTTTACAATAAATCAGAATGATCTTGAGAGGATATTTAAAAGATAATGAAAAAAATAGTACTTGCAGTCGGCTCTTCAATCTCGGCGTACAAATCATGCGACCTCGCGCGTCTCTTCGTTAAGGGCGGGTATGATGTTTATGTTGTACTGACAGTAAATGCAGCAAAGCTTGTGTCTCCGATAGCTCTGGAAGCGCTCACTGGTCATCCTGTCTATACTGATGAGACACTGTGGGAGAAACATGAGATGGGGCATATTACTCTTAAAGAGAATGCCTCACTGTTCCTCGCAGCGCCGGCTACCGCCAATATGATCGGAAAATTTGCAAATGGAATTGCCGATGACATGGTGAGCACAACTTTTCTTGCAATGCAATGTCCTATACTTATTGCGCCGGCAATGAATCCAAATATGTACAGCCATCCCTCTGTTCAATTTAATATTGAAAAGCTGAAAGGGTGGGGTTTCGGATTTGTAGAACCCGATGAAGGACTGGTCGCGTGCGGCGATACCGGAAAGGGACGACTTTCCGATATCAATACAATTTACCAGGCGGCTGTAAATGTTATTGAAGGAGTCTAAAATTATTGTAACCGGCGGTCCTACGCGTGAATGGTTCGATCCCATCAGATATATATCAAATGCGTCGAGCGGAAAGATGGGGATAGCTCTTGCCGATGAAGCTTATAAGATTTCAGAAAATACAATTTTTATACATGGCCCCATAAGTGAGAATCTCTTTAAAGATAAACCTTACGAATGCCGTAAAATTGAAACAACAGCGGATCTTCTGGAAGCAGTCCTTAATGAGATAGAGGAGAATTCCGTTCTTATAATGTGTGCAGCTCCTGCTGATTATACACCCGTAGAAAAATCTGACGAAAAAATAAAAAAGCAGAGCGGAGACGTTATGTTTCATATGAAGCGTACTCCTGATATTCTTAAAAATGTCGCCGATTCAAAAAAATGCAGAAGACTAAACAATTTTTTTGTTACCGGGTTTGCAGCTGAAACGACAAATACAGAGAATTACGCAATGTCAAAACTCATAGAAAAAGATCTCGACATGATATGCCTTAATGATGTTTCGCAGCCGGGTGCGGGATTTAATGTTGATACTAATGTGATAACACTTTTTACAAAGAGCGGATTGAAAATTGAACTCCCTATTCTTACAAAGGAGAGAGCAGCATCTGAGATTCTTAAACAGATTGATGCGGAACTTTTAAAGAGAGGCGATTAGTTATGTATATACGAAAACCGTCAGTGGCAGGCTCTTTTTACTCCGATAATCCGGATCATCTGCGGAAACAGATTTCTGATTATATGGAAGCAGCCGGACCGTTATTGGATGAATTCAAAAACGATACGATTATGGGAATTGTTTCTCCTCATGCGGGATATGTTTATTCCGGTCCCGTAGCGGCATATGGTTATAACTATCTTGCACAGAGCCGTTTTGATAAATTTATTGTCATCGCTCCATCTCATCGAGGGAGGTTTAATGGAATTTCTGTTATTCCCGAAGGTCTTTACAGAACACCACTTGGTGATGTGGAGATCGATTCAGATTTAGGAACGAGACTTGAGAAAAGAGATCATTCCGGTTTTATAAAAGAGGCTCACGAAGCTGAACATTCACTCGAAGTACAGATCCCCTTTCTACAGATGGTTAAACCTGAGGCGGCTATTGTACCTATTGTAATCGGAACAACTGATCCTGAACTCTGCAGAATTATAGGAGAGATAATTGCAGATGAAATTAAATCCTCCGGAAAAGATTACGGCATAATTATATCAACAGATCTTTCTCATTATCATTCATATGATGCAGCCGTTAAAAAAGACAAAGACTTTATCAATGCTTTGGAGTCTTTTGATGAAAAGAGAGTTGCCGATGTGGTTTTCTCAGGTAAAAGTGAAGCATGTGGTGAAGGTGCGGTGTTGACGGGAATATCTCTGGCAAAGGAACTCGGCGCGAAGAAAATTAAATCTGTAAAATACGCAAATTCAGGCGATACAGCCGGTTCGAGAGATCAGGTTGTGGGCTATCTCTCGGCTCTTATTCTCGGATAATGCAGGTTAAATTATGATTGAACTGGAAAAAGCTCAGCAGATAAAACTATTAAAGCTTGCAAGAAAAACTATTGCAGATAACCTCGGTATTGCTGAAAATATTGAAGAGCTCACTTTCGAAGATGATATATTCAAAGAAAAATGCGGAGCCTTTGTAACTATTCATATAAAGGGTGACCTCAGAGGATGTATCGGATATATTGAGGGTGTAAAATCGATTCCTGAAACTGTAATCGATATGGCTTCCGCGTCGGCGTTCAGTGACCCGCGGTTCTCATCTTTAACTCCTGATGAGTATAAAAAAATTGACATAGAAATATCAATCCTTAGTCCTGTTGAAAAGGTAAATGATATAAACGAAATTGTAGTGGGACGTGATGGTTTAATTATAACCCAAGGTTTCAATCGGGGATTACTTCTTCCTCAAGTGCCGGTTGAACAGGGATGGGATAGAGATACTTTTATTTCTCATACATGTTATAAGGCCGGATTACCTGCCGATTCATGGAGAAAGCCCGGAGTTGTTATAGAAAAATTTTCTGCTCAGGTGTTTTCTGAAAATGAATTATTTTAAAAGAAACAGACTTAATTAGTAGTAATATGCATCCCCCTAAATCCCCCGGAGGGGGACTTAGGAGGTCGGGGATAATAGGGAAACGGATAATTAAAAATGAATAATAAAAAAATTATAGCAGTGATTCTCATGTTTACAATCTTTTTAATTACCTCCTGTAAAGAAAAAAAAGCTTTTGTTGATCCTGCGTATGTTTTTATGAAGTGGTCAAGTGCGGTAAAAAATCTTAATTATAAAGAGTATACTGAATGTGAAGCTTTTCCGAAAGATGAAATAGTCTTCCGTGAGCTTTACACAGATTTTTATTTTGCCGATCTGCTTATACGGGAGCTTGGAAAATTTGATGAAAATGAAACCAATAGTGATATTGAGGGATTTAAGTATAACAGAAGAAAAGTTTATTTCGAATGTAAAAGGATCGAACGAAAAACCGGAAGAGCTTTGCAGGGGATGAAGGGCGATATAGAGTTTATAAATTATATCAACGGACCTAAACTTAACAAAGGCTGGCTCATGTATAACAGAACAATAATAAGTACGGGGATAAATATTAAGAAATGAAATTTTTTGAATTGTTTGTCGGATTACGATATTTAAAATCGAAGAAGGCTCAGGGATTTATCTCTTTTAATACACTTCTTTCAGTTTTTATAGTTTTCATAGGCGTTTTTATTTTAATTGTGGTACTGTCTGTTATGAACGGTTTTCAGGGGCAGATAAAGAATAAAATACTCGATGTTGATTCACATATTGTCGTTTCAACTCTCGCCGGTGAAATTGACGGTGGCGCTATTAAAAACTACAGAGAGATAACGGATAAAATAAAAAATATAGATAATGTTGTTTCTGTAAATCCCTATGTTCAGGGACAGGGGCTTTTCAGATTTAAAAGAAATATCGGTCCGATCATGATCCGTGGTATGGGTTCAAAGGATGATATTCCCGTTGATGTTACAAAGTTTATCACTTTAAATAAGAAATCATTTTGTCTGGAAAAGGGAATTTATATCGGTGAAGAGATGGCGTCGAATTACGGTATCAAGCCCGGTCATCAGATTGAGCTTATTGTTCCCAAAGGGAGACTTACTGCGCTTACGGGTATTACTCCGGGTATCGGTAGATATAAAGTCCTCGGTTTCTTTAAAACAGGATACTATGATTTCGATACTAAACTTATTATGATGTCTCTTGCTGACAGCCAGAGTCTTTTTTCATTAGGAGATGTCGCGTATTCTGTAGGCGTTAAAATTGATGATATTTATAAAATGAATAAAATGTCGTCATTGATACAATCTGCAATCGGATTTGAATATGTTACAATGACGGCAGAACAGAGAAATCATAATCTTTTTTACGCGCTGAAACTGGAAAAACTGATAATGACTGTTATACTTTTTCTTGTAATCGTAGCTTCCGGATTTACGATTATGGGAACTATAGTAATGGTGGTGATGGAAAAAAGGCGTGCCATAGGTATTCTTAAGTCCATGGGGGCAAAACCTTCATCAATTATGATAATTTTTGTTCTTGAAGGATTTCTTATAGGAGTTCTGGGTACTTTTCTTGGTGTAGTACTGGGGCTTGCGGCTTCATTGAATCTGGAGGCTATAATTATCTGGATTGAAGATGTGATAAACGTAGTTATGGCGTATGCGTATAATTTGTTTGATCTTGGTGTCTTCTATAGAATAAGTATTGTTCCGACTAATGTATATTATATAGATTCAATCCCCACAGAGATAAGCCCTGAGTTTATTGTTTTTATAGCAGCATCTGCTATATTTCTCTCAACATTTGCTGCTATTTTCCCCGCGTGGCAGGCGTCCAGGCAGAAACCTGTTGAAACTATCAGGTACGAGTAGGTTAATTAAATGAATTCCGACAATAAAATAATAAAGATAAAAGGCCTTGAAAAATCTTATGGTTCAGGAAGAAATGCCATACAGGTTCTGCGCGGTATTGATCTTGATATAGCAAAAGGTGAGGCGGTTTCAATTACCGGACCTAGCGGAACAGGCAAATCGACACTTCTCAATATGATCGGATGTCTGGATAACTTTGATAAAGGGAGTCTTAAACTTTCTGGAAAAGATATCTCTTTTTTAACAGTTGATGAACTTTCGTCATTCAGAAACAGACATGTGGGATTTATTTTTCAGCTTCATAATCTGTTACCTGAATTTACTGCCCTCGAAAATGTTATGATGCCGCTTCTGATAAGAAGGATCCCATCGAAAGCTGCACGAGATATGTCTATGGAGCTTTTGAAAAAATTTAATATGGAAGATAGGGCGGCACACAAACCGGGGGAGATGTCAGGAGGGGAATGTCAGCGTGTTGCAGTAGCAAGGGCAATCGTAGGTGAACCTGATTTAATACTTGCGGATGAACCTACCGGCAGTCTCGATTCAAAAAACTCCATGATACTTCTTGAAATTCTGTTAGATTTATGTAGAGAGAAAGGGAGTACAATTGTTATTGTAACTCATGATATGAAAATAGCAGGGATGACTCAACGTATCATTCCTATGCTCGACGGACTTATAGTGAGTTCAGAGGATTTATAAATTTTCTAACGGGGTGCTATGCCTGATTTAATAAAAACAGTAACTGATAAAAGTCAGTTCCAATTTCTACTTGATAATTTTTTTAAATCCGCGCCGGTATTTATAAAAACAAGCAGCGGAAGCATTAACCTTCAATACATCGGGTATTCCGACGGACATGTGGCGTTCAGGATACCGCTTGTTAAATCATCACCGGAAAATGTGGTAGTATTTACACGGTATAAAACCAACACAATATATCTCAGCATGAAATATTTAGAACGAAGCGAAGATACGTTTATCTACATACCTTTAAAATTCCAGATTATATCTGAATCAAGAAAAGAGGACCGGAAACTCGTAGGTATTGAAGGCGGTAAGAGTATCATGTATCTTAATAATTTTATAACAGATTATATTATTGAACGGGGACTTGCAACTGCTGATAAAAAGATTGATAAAGTGAAAGAATTTGCGGAGTTTGAACTTAAAAAGAAGTTTGATCTGGTTAAAATCGTCTTTATAAATGAAACTAAATCTGATAATAGACTTAAGCATATTGTCAGTACATCTAAACCTATATATATGCCTAACCTTAATGTAGATCCTGATTCTGCTAATGAAGAAGAATATAATTTTTATATTAACCATATTTATAAGTCGGATATTTCACTTTCATCAAGGAACAAGTATGTAGCAGAAATTACTGTTCCTATCATGTATAATGATGTTATTATATATGGTTATCTTCAGGTTAACAGTTCTCAGCCTGTAACTGACGGAATGTATGCTGTGGTCAGAAGGATGAGTATTGCATTGAACCAGCTAATGGTAAAGCATCAGCTCTTTTTCCCCCTAGAGGACAGATTTCTTGTAGCTGACATATCACAGAATGGCATGAGTTTTGTATTTAAGGAAAAAAAGTATCTTCGTTTTTTTGAAGAGGGCACTAAGGTAAATTTTGATATACTTTTACCTACACAAAAAAAAGCGCTGGTGGGGGCAGTAATCAGGAATATAACATTTCTTGAGAACAGAATTATAAAGACCGGTTGTGAAATTTTCAAAATGGATGATACAAGCAAGGCAAATTACGATGAGTTTATAGAATCTTCTCGATGAGCAGTCTGGTGGAGTGTTGGGCGAATAATCATTCGCCCAAAACTCCACCAAATATCCCACCGTACACCT
>JBBRFT010000152.1:0-8221 GCA_038241375.1 Spirochaetota bacterium | reverse complement strand
CTTCTGCAAATTGGATGGAACTATCAGTGTGGGTCACAAGTTTCATAATCGGATCATCTCCAATTTGAGAGGGGAAGCCGTATTTGTCTTCTATCATATTAAGCACAATGACATTCTCAAATCCGAGACCCTTGGAAGTGTGTACTGTAAGAAATGTAATTACAGCATCCGGATATCCCATGCATTTAATCTTTTCTTTTGTTATCTCTTTAAACTTATCAGATTTGATTATAAGATCTCTATCAAAGTTGTATCTGCCGATTAAAAGTATAGATGATTTCGCGCCGAACTGACTTACTATTTTACCTATTGTTTCTTCAATCTTATCAATCCAATTTTTACGTATATTCTTAGCATCATCATAGCATTCAATAACGATCGGATCTTTAATTTTTTTAGGTGAGGTTAAACTCTTCTTGATTTGAGATGAATTTTTTTGAATAAAACCCCCTGCAACATCTATCAGCTCCTGTGAATTTCTGTATGTATGTGTAATGTAGAGAGGTATACCATCCCCCATAAGTTCAAGAAACTTCTGGAAAAGCGTTATATCTGAACCGGCAAAAGCAAAGATCGACTGCCAGTCATCACCAACCGCGACTACATGAGCACCGGTCACATCTGCAAGACGTTTCGTAAGATTAAATCTTTGTTTTGCAATATCCTGGAACTCATCAATAATAATATATTTATATGATGGTTTGTCTTTGTAATTCTCAATTTCAGAAAGTATTTTATCAGCTTCATTTATCATATCAGCAAAATCTATCTGGTTTCTCGACTCCAGTGCCTGCTGATAATACAAATATACCTCTTCAGCTATTTCGAGAAATAGTAAAGACCTGACATTTTTTGTCTTATTTCGTAAGTCTGAAAAGTTATCTTTATTATAACCGAGTGTTTTATAATTATTAATAAAATCTATAAGGAACAGCACCAATTTATAAACATATTTATCATGTGCAGTTTCAGTTAACTTTCTGTATACTTCTTCGTGATCCCTCTCTTTAAGAACGAAACCATGTTTCTGCAGATTCTCATTCAAGTGTTCAAGTAGAGGGCGCTCGTCATTGTATCTGCTCCATGTCTCCATAAGGGTCGTGCTGTTATCTCTGTGAAGTTTTCTTTTATGTGTAATAGCCCTTGAATACTTTTCTATCTGCGCATTATCAAAAATATCACTTTGATAGTTTTCTGATAAACCATAGTGTTCTAAATAACATTCTTTGCCATCCTGCCATATAAAAAAATCCGGAGTATATGTTTTTTTCGATCCGGGTATAGATTTGAAGTATGGTTTCTCATATTCATATTCAATACTATTCAAATATAAGAAATTAGCGATTTGAACTTCCTGTGTGGATCTTAAAAATTCACCGGTAATGGTCCGCATCTTCTTTGTTCTTTTGTCTGCTACTTCATATACGTACTCGTCTAACCTGCTTTTTATTGTTTCATAATCAAGATTGCCTTTATAAGTAACATACTCTTTCAATGACGAAAATTCCATCATGTTATCAGGTATATCAAAGTAATAGCCTAAGAATAAGAGGAGATTTCTAAGCAGGGTTTTATTATCAAATACTTTCTTGTAAATAAACTCATATATAATATCGTATGATTGATAACTAACCTGTGGTATAGTAGATTTAGCATTTCTTAAAATATCGAATCCGAATGAATGGAATGTTGAAATCTTTACCGGAAGGTTAAGGCGTTTATTGATTCGATATTTTAATTCATCTATCGCTTTATTCGTATAAGAAATTACAAAAATATCATTAGGATCAACCTTCTGCTTATCTATAAGGTACTTAACCTTGGCAGCCATCGTTGTAGTCTTCCCTGCGCCTGCACCCGCGATTATTAAGCAATGAGCTTCATCAATCAGAATAGCACGTCTCTGCTCGTCATCCAGTTTTATATCTTTGTCTACCTGACTGAGAATAGTATCAAAATAGTTTTTATGTTCTTCAAGTTTTGATTCAATGAAACTGTTGTTATGATTCTGTATAAATCCCTTTAAATCGAGCAGACAGTTTAAATAAATATTTGCATCATTTATCTCTATATTACAATTTGCAGTGATATTTTCAATGAGTTGGAATAAAACATCTTTAGATATTATATCAGAATATTTACTGTATTTATCGAACAGACTCTTTTCTTTATTTGCAGTTATATATCTATCTTTTTTAAAGATCTCTTTGTAATCATTGATAAACTGCTGGAAATTTTGTTGTAAGTTGATTTCATTATTGGCAGGCATTGTGACTGAATCTGAAACATAACTTGCGCTTTGCTGCATCTCTTTGAAATAAATTGAAGGTAACCCGCAATTGGGGCATAACTCTGCTTTATCAGATATACTTTTACTGCATTCAGGGCATTCAATTAAAGCCATTATATCACGCTATATATCCTGAAATAAAATTTACATCATTATTTTAAAACAGATATTTTAAAGTGTCAAATATCTTTCTTTACCATCAATTATCATATTACATTTTAACGTTCATGAGCTCCAACAGTGAAACAGAAAAAGGCCGGTAATATTCTTCATTTTTATTTTTGCCTTTTTTTAATTCTGCAACATCCCACAAATAATCCTTAAATTCACCATTAATACATTTATTTATCCGGTAGACAATATATGCTTCTCTTACCTGATGCGGATAGTCAAGTTCCATCATCTGCTCTCTGTCCCACAGCTCAGGCCCTTCCCCTTTTATCTCCCAAATATCCCCGGCAGCACTTTCAGTTTCAGTATTATATAAAAGCAGATATCGGGCACCGGCCATTCCGGTAGTTATTATAGTATCAATTCTTACATTATATACATTATTCTTTACTATCCAGTTATATTGATCTTTTTTATAATAACCGATAATAACCGGAATATCAGCAGGCGGCTTCGTTCTTGTTTTTATCGGATTTTCAGATACAGGTTCCTTAACATCCGAATTGTTTTTATCACCATGTATCTCATACGTATAATAAGTCATTCTTTCATGCTGTGACGCACGGTTTAAGAAATGCTCAACAATCTTAACAATAAATTTCTTCAATGCTTCAGAACCATCATCACCACGCGACGGACGTATTGCAAATGCGCCCAGTCCGGGGATTATCTCATGAAATCCTTTCATAGGATCTGTATTTGTATTACCGGGATAAAGCACATATGCACCGCCTGTACGGCGAATTGCATCTTTATATGCATGCATTTTTAGAAGATCGGCCCGCTTATAAGTTCCGGAACGGTTTTCTATTTTTTCTTCATCGAGGTCAGGGTTCTTGTCACCTAAAATATCATTAAGATTTTCTACACGATATTTTGCATCAAAATGAACATGAGTTATAATCTCATTCAACTCAGCTTCTTTACTTGTATAACCTTCCGGCCAGATTGACAGTGTGTAATCAGGCCGCATGCTTCTTGACCAGCTGCTCCCTTTCGGATCACCGGGATATTCACCATCTGCCCGGAATGTACGATTATAACAGAATTTTATCCGAAGGTTTCTAACCTGATTTTTATATACCCCTTTTAAAGGAGTATATTCACCTGATTTCAGTTTAAGACCAAGACCGTCATTTGTTGTTTCAATAAGTTTATCTATACTGTCAGGCTCAATATCAAAAACCTCTTTTAATATCTTAAGAAGTTTAAAGAATAACCAGTATTCATACAACTGAGCAATATCCCGTTTACCTGCAGAATAAACATCATCACCGCCCTTCCATACAAGCTTCGCGGCAAGATCGAACAGAAGCCATGCGCGTAAGACCTCCCTGTAACCCTCTTTACGCTGAAGAACCGGACTGTTTAAAGGCAGTGTTGACGGAATTGATATCTGCCTGAAAAGATCGTGATTAAGAATCTGACTTAAATTTTCTTCGAGACTGACCGCCTCACTGAAAGACCTTGTTTTTTCTCTTTTTGCGTTTTCAAGAAGGTAACGGACTGTTGAACAGAAACTCAGGAATACCTCAAGCGCATGTTTGACAAAACGGTTTTCCGGTGTATCTACTGTTTCTATTTTCCGGCTGACAGAAATTTTTGCAGGTATATCATTGATACTACAGACTTTTTTAAGATAATGATTATCCGGGAGTTTAATCCGGTTCTGACCGGATGCAATCTGTCTTAACCCTGCACTCCCCAGCCTCTTTAATTTTCTTATATCAACTTTTTCATCAGTGTCTGACCATGATGTAACTGGATCTGAAATAATTTTATGAACGGCTTCATTAAATTCAGGTGAATCAATAATTGATTTTATAAATGCAAACCGCTGATAAATCGTATCGGGATCAGATGAGAAATCGGGAGTAAAATTTTGTACTGCAGGAGATGTATGTTGCATTAATAAATCTGTGCAGTAATCAGTTATATTTTCAAGCATGAATCTGTATTCATCACGGTATGTCGATTTTATTGATTTTACTTCAAGGTAGAAAGTCCCGGTTTTATTTCCTGCCGGGTCAAAAACATCAAGACTGAGAGTACCTACATATATTCCGGGAGTGATCCGTCCACCCCAATAGTTATCTCTTTTTGATCTCTTCACAATGCCTGAGAGTTCATCTAATCTGTATTTATCAGTAATCACATATTCATACGAAAAGCCTTCAATCAATTGAAACGATGCTTCCCCATGATCAGATGCATCAATAGCGAATGACAGACTTTCTTCCGAAAATTCAGCATAAAGTGAAAGAGTGACCGGAATTCCATTAGTATCAATAATTGTATAATCTAAAGACCCCATCCAGAACCTCTTTTAAGCTTCTGCGAAGCTTGTAAAACCATCCTGATCAGCCCGTCTTTTCATACGGAGAATCTTTTCAAGAGAACGTTTAAAACGGACTTTATCTTTACTTTCATCAGCATCAATCAGATCAGGATTATCAAAAAATGACTTAAACAGATCATCCTGATTTTCAGCATTTTCTTTCAAGCATAGTTTCCCAAGCGTCGGAAGCACTCTTTCCAGTTTTTTCTTTGAACCATGAAGTTTCGGAAGCAGTTTCTGCAATACAGCAGCATCTATGATATCATCAGTCTCCCATAAATTACCCTCAGCTTCAGTTAATTTTCTAAGTATACCAGCAAATCTGAATATTTCAGAAGCTGTTCTGTAACCGAACTCTGAACCTGTTTTCTTTAACTCTTTAAAGAATTCGACAAGTGATTCTTTAATAACATCTTTATCCTGAAAATCTGTTATACTCTCACGAGCTAATCTTACAAAATCAGAAGCCATACCGGCACCGGCACCTCTTAATGCATCAAGATCAGGTTTAACCGGATTCTTTAAAAACTCTTCAATCTCTTTTTCTGTAACCCGGAATTCAATAACATTAGCTCTATCCAGAACTTTGGGGCTAAACATGTAGGTTGTTTCATCTATATTTACTGTGCCGATGATAAAGAGGTTAGCAGGCAATGAAACTTTATAGGGTACCGGATTTTCATTATCATCAGTCCATTCACCTGTATTTGCATGGAGTGATATAAAACCGTCTTTACCCATTTCCATAACACTTAGAAAATCTGCGAAATATCTTTCAACGTGTGAAAGATTCATTTCATCAAGTATAAGAAAATACGGTTTATTTTCGTTCTCTGACTTCGAGGCATTGATAATAAGATCAACAATACCATTATCCGGTTTAACATATTTTTTAGATACTAGAGCATTAGGATATCCGAGCAACGGTTCACGGCTTGTCCAATCTGCACCGACAGGGACAAGACAAATCTGAGATTCATCCGCACAAATCCATTCAGCAAATGCCTGAGCGAGTTTTGTTTTTCCGGAGCCGGAAAGACCGGTGAGGATTACGAATGGTTTGATCTTCCCCCGAAAAAGTGGACACTTTGTTAAGCGGAAAGTCTTTCAAAATTCTCTGGGCTCTTGTAGCTCAGAAATGAATGCCTTCTTTTTCGGTTATAAAATACTTCAATATATTTAAAGATACTTTTCTTTGCATCTGCCCTTGTTTTGTAATTATTAAAATATACTTCCTCTGTTTTAAGTGAATGAAAGAATGATTCAGCACAGGCATTATCCCAACAATTACCTTTCCTGCTCATACTTTGAATACATTCCCATGGTTTTAATAAATCTTTGAAATAACTGCTGGCATATTGAATGCCTCTATCTGAATGAAATATAAATCCTTTATCAGGATTTCTTCTCATGCAGGCCATAGTAAATGCATCACCTACAAGTTCAGCTCTCATATGATTAGCCATTGACCATCCGATAATCATTCTGGAAAACAAATCCATTACAATACAAAGATACAACCAGCCTTCCGAAGTTCGGATATATGTTATATCCGACACCCAGACTCGATCTTTATCCTCTACAACAAAATTCCTGTCCACTATATTATCAGCCACAGGAAGAGAATGGGCTGAATTAGTTGTAGCCTTAAATTTTTTGACTGTTTTTGCATGTATACCGTTCACATGCATCAGCCTTTCTACTCTGTTAAGGCTACAGGTAATACCTTCATCAACCAAATCCTGATGAATTCTGGGACTGCCGTATCTCTTATCACTTGCATCATGTGATGATTTTATTCTCTCAAGAATAATTTCATCCTCGAATGATCTTTTACTTCTGGGACATTTAAGCCATGAATAATATCCGCTTTTACTTACATCCAATGTCTGGCATATTCTTGATACTGAAAATTCTCCACTATGTGTTTTGATGAAATCATATTTCATTCTTGTGGTTTCGAGAATATGCCCAGAGCCTTTTTTAGAATGTCACGCTCCTGCTTCAGGATTGACATCTCTTTTTTCATTCGCTTTATCTCATCGATATCTTCGGGATTTATAGTGACAGTTCCGGTTTTTCTTTCTCCATCTTCATGTTCTCTATTCCAGCGCAGCAAATTATCTCTGTTGATTCCAAGATCCTTTGCTATTTCGAGCGATGTCTTACCGCTGCTTCTTAATAATTCTACAGCTTCTTTTTTAAACTCCTGGGTAAAATTGCTTCTTCTTGACATTATAAGCCTCCAATATTATTATATTTTCGGCTTAACTTGGTGTCCGCATTATCGGGGGAAGTTCAGTTTTGTTAGAAGTGATGACAAAAGACACTTAGTTATTTCAGGTGAATATTTTAAATTACTCAGCTCCAATTCTCGGGTAAATTCAACATTATTAAATTCTTTTTTTATTACCGATCGTCCACCGCAAGATTTGAAAATAAAAGTGCCATTATTAGTTTCTATAATGAATTCTGGATATAATTTCTCAAGTATTGCTTTAAAGGTTTGCAAGTCCAACCTACTTTGCTTTTCATTCGTCCATTCAGTTGATAGATAGTAATAATAATCGTTATCTAAAAATAATGGATCTTCAAAATACCTTACTTTATCGCCTTGCAACATATCCTTTTCAGTTAATAAAGTTTTAGATAATCGGAAAATACTAGTAAGCGAATGAACATCCATTTTTACTGAAAACAATCTTTCAACGTCATTTTGTATTATAAATGGTTTTAATTTCTCCAGATCATCATATTGTTTTAGAAATTCTATTATGTTTTTAATAAAATCTTTAATAACATTACTTTTACAAATCGATGGTAAGAGTTTTAAGTATTTTTTTTCAAAATATTTATATTGTTCTTCGTGAATAGTAAGCAGATGAATGAAGTCACCTAGTATTCCGGAACTTGCATCAGGTACATTTATTAGTTTCAAGACAAAAGATTCAAAAAAATCCCCTCTTGTAATCCATTCATTATCTTTTTTATTAAAGATTGATTTAGCTTTTAATCTAAATTCTTCGTCATTAAATGGCTTAAAAAAATTCTTTTTACTAAACTCATCCAGATGATTTATAAATTCACTATTAAAATTATTTGCATGTATCATGTCATACAATTCGGATGAATTCATTTTTTCTTTCAATAGGTTAAAAATATTAATATAATCTTTCAAAGCCATAGCAAATTCTTTAATTACAATCGCATATAATAAATATTGACTAGGTATTATACAATGATTACCTCCTGATATTTTTTTTAGGATTGAACTTCTATAAATTTCATATGAATTATCTATTTTCAGTAATTCTTTTATATCAGAATCATTAAATTCTATCTCAGGCCAGGAATTAATATCTCCAATTCTTTGCTTAATTTTTTCTCCAAGCATTTTTAAGTTACTTAGCATTTCTTCCTCC
>JBBRFT010000151.1:0-8251 GCA_038241375.1 Spirochaetota bacterium | reverse complement strand
ACTCTCAATTTGCCCATCTGAGTTAATGAGCCGATCGGTTTATGCATACCTTTTCTGATCAAATAAACTCCGGCAATAACAGTTGAACTTATCGCTCCAAGACCCGGGAGCAGAATCCCGAGTTTACCATCAGGACTTGTTATATCACTCTTTTTTAAAGTCACAGTTGAACTCCTTTATTATAATTTATAATAGCTTTAAATAAAATTTACACAATAATCCGGTTAATATTACAAAAATTTCAGAAATTATTACCGGAAAAACTTACATTACAGGAATAAATTGACACCAATTAGTCAAGAAATTTTAAAATATTTACTTCACTTTGCCCATCCGATCTCTTAGTACTTGACAAATATCACGATGATAGCTTTTATATGATACTTCAGGTTGCTTCTTAAAAATTCAGGTAACAACAACTAAAGTCATCCGGAAATGCCAGAATTGTATTTAACCCCCGGTTTTTAAGAAGTCATTATTTACAGTATACATTAATACGGCAACTATTCAATATATAATTAAAATCCAGTATTAAGCGGGATATTTATTCAGAATTATATCATATAATAGTTTATAATTTCTTTTAATTAAGAGGTAATAACATGAGCAGAGAACAAGCTAATCTTAACTGGTCTGAACTTCCATTCGGTTATGTGAAAACAGATTTTAACATCAGATATTATTATAAAGACGGCAAATGGTCCGATGGAGAACTTTTAAGTGATGAAAACATCCCCATACATATGGCGGCGCCCTGCCTTCATTACGGTCAGGAGACTTTTGAAGGGATAAAGGCATTTGAAACAAAAGACGGCAGAATTGTGGTATTCCGTCCCGAGGAGAACTGGAGACGGATTCAGCGATCATCTGAAAGAATATCCATCCCCCCCATGACAGAAAAGTTATTTATCGAAGCGATTACAAAAGTCGTTGCCGCTAATAGAAAGTTTGTTCCTCCATATGGAACAGGAGCAAGTCTATATATAAGACCGCTGATTATCGGAACAGGTGCTAAAGTCGGTCTGGGACCTGCGGATGAATATATTTTTATTATATTTGTAACACCGGTAGGACCATATTACAAAGGGGGTCTTACTCCGGTTAAAGCACTGATTGTTACCGATTACGACAGGGCTGCTCCCGATGGAGTGGGCGACTGTAAAGTAGGGGGTAATTATGCGGCTGGACTTGCCGGAGCTGATTACGGAAAGAAAAAAGGATATCCCGTTGTACTCTACCTGGACTCCAAAGAGAAGAAATATATCGATGAATTCAGTACATCAAACTTTATAGCAATCAAAGGAAACACCTATATAACTCCGAAGTCGAAAAGCATTCTTCAGAGTGTTACCAATGACAGCCTGTTAAAAATAGCTGAAAGCCTGGGAATGACAGTAGAGAGAAGACCTATCGATGTAAGTGAAATTTCCGGATTTGATGAGATCGGAGCCTGCGGAACAGCTGCAGTTGTAACCCCTGTAACGCTGATACACTATCAGGGGAAAGATTACAGATTCGGGAACGATGAAAATGCAGGTCCGGTTATTACAAAACTATACCAGAATCTGACCGGTATTCAGTATGGAGATTTGGAAGATAAGTTTAACTGGCTTCTGGAAGTGAAATAGTTGTCTGAACTTTGATTAAAGGATTAAAGAATTTTCCTGATGTAGAATTGAGCTTTTAATACTAAATCATGCAAATCTTTTAATCCAGTAAATCTCGGTTCAGACAAACATCATGCAAATCCTTTAATCAAGTGAATCAAAGTTCAGACTATAGTAATTATTTTACCCTCATTCTGAATTTGTAACTATCTTTGCCTGCATTGCGAGATACTCAACAAGCTTCTGTTCTGTAATTATACCCTGTGATACAAGAATAATCCCTATAAGACCGCCTTCATTCTTTTGTACCTCAAGCGCCTTATTCATTTGCTCTTTTGTAATTACTCCATTTTCAACGAGCATTTCACCAAGTAAGGGTTTTGCCATCTGTTTCCTCCGGACGAACCGTAAACTATATTTTATATTATGTTCTTATAATATACACTATCTTAAAAAAATCAAGCTAAGAAATCATTTTACAGCATTCTTGCCACTGTCTTTTTCCATAAATCATTCTGTCTGTTTCTTTCACTGGTGCTCATTACAGGTTCAAATCTCTTCATTATGCTGTTTTCTTTCGCTATTTCATCAATACTGCTATATATTCCAGCAGTAATTCCCGCCAGATATGCAGCTCCAAGAACAGTAGATTCACGTAATTCAGGTATTAGAACGGGAACACCGAGTATATCAGCCTGGAATTGCATCAAAAACTTGTTTTCAGTCGCTCCGCCGTCAACTCTTAATTCCGAAATTTTCTTCTTTGTATCCTGCTCCATGGCATGTATAACTTCCATAGACTGAAATGCCACGGATTTAAGTGCGGCTCTTACAATCTGCTCTCTTGTCGTATCCCTTGTAAGGCCGAATATTGCGCCTCTTGTATCCATCTTCCAGTATGGCGCCCCCAGTCCCACAAAAGCAGGCACGAAGACAACCTCATCCTCTTTATTCGATATAGATAAGGCCATCCCTTCAGATTCTGTAGCGCTGTCGAAAAACTTCATCGAATCTCTGAGCCACTGAAGAACCGCTCCGCCGATGAAAACAGATCCCTCAAGAGCATAAACAGGATTCCCTTTATTATCAGGAGTTAATGTAGTTAACAATCCGTTTTCTGATATTATATAATCGGGACCATTATTTAAAAGCATAAAACATCCGGTTCCGTATGTATTCTTTGTCCGGCCGGGGAACACGCAGTTCTGCCCCACCATTGCGGCCTGCTGATCTCCGGCAATCCCGCCTATTATTATCCCGTCAGGAAGTCCCGGGCAGTTCAGTGTCCTCCCGAAGTCACTTGCCGAAGGCTGAACCGTAGGGAGTATATTCAGAGGTATATCAAGTATTTCACATAACTCGGAAGACCATTTCTTTTCTTTTATATCAAAAATAAGAGTTCTCGATGCATTAGTATAATCAGTAATATGAGATTTACCTCCGGTGAGCTTCCAGAGAATCCATGTATCGATGGTCCCGAATTTAAGTTTACCTTTTTTTGCAAGGAGACGCGCATCGAGAATGTTGTCGAACATCCATTTTATCTTTGTCCCGGAAAAATAAGCGTCAAGAACCAGGCCGGTCTTCTCTCTGAAGAGCTTTTCGTAACCGCGCTCTTTTAGCTGATCACAGATTTTGGCAGTTCTTCTGCACTGCCATACAATCGCCTTCTGAATAGGTTTCCCAGTTTCGGAATCCCAAAGAAGTGAGGTCTCCCTCTGATTGGTAATTCCGATTACCGCGGCATTCGCAGGATCGAGATCCCCTTTTTTAAGAGCTTCAGAGATGAGACGTACTACCGAATCCCATATTTCAACAGCATCGTGCTCCACCCATCCCGCATGAGGGAAATATTGAGTAAACTCACTATATGAGCTTGAAATCGCTTTCCCCTTGTCATCAAAACAGTAAACCTTGTTCCCCGTTGTACCAAGATCAATAGCTATAATAAATTTTCTATCAGACATATCTCCCCCGAAATAATATTATTCCCATTTTCGGCGTATGTGAAGTATACGCCCCGGAAAATAATTAACTACCACCCATTTATAATGAGAATTGCATGGCTAAATGAAACAGATAAATACACATTGTCAAACAATTAAAAATGTCTTGAAATTACTCAGGTAGAATATTTCATAGTTATAGATTTAAAAACAGTGCCGCCTTATAAATTGACGGTAAAAATTACTCTCCGCCGCGCAGAATGTTCGTCGGAAAAAAAATATTACCGGTTTTCGAGCTGTCACAATAAAGAGTAATCTGAACTTTATTCCAAAGGAAATTATGCTTAATAATATCTTTAATAGTAAAAAAGTAATTTTCATCGCAGAGATCGGACTTAATCACAATGGCGATGCCGGTCTGGCCGAAGAGATGATCGTTAAAGCTGCTGAAGCGGGAGCTGACGCGGTGAAGTTTCAGACATTTATCCCGGAGAAAATGAACTCACCATACACCTCATCACTTCTGAAAACAGGGGAAGAGAAAGATTCCGATTACGGAATTGTAGATTTTTTTAAAAAATTCTCATTCACTGAAACACAATGGAGAAGACTAAAAGAGGTTTCTGAAAAATGCAGTACCGAGTTTTTCTCCGCTCCATTTGACGCGGAATCGGTTGAACTTCTCGAGAAACTCAATGTCAGATTATATAAAATTGCCTCATCGGAAGTGACGAATACCCCTCTGGTCAGAAAAATAGGTGCTACTAAAAAACCCGTTCTTCTCTCCACAGGAATGACCTCTGAGAACGATATTGAATTATCTTTAAAAAATCTTAAAAATTCCGGGAATTCCGAAACGCATCTTCTTCATTGCGTTTCACTCTATCCCGCCGCAAAGAATGAAGCAAATCTTAAGCGCATCATCTCGCTTAGAGAACGATTCGGAATTCCCGTTGGGCTTTCGGATCACACGATTGATTATCAATCGGCGGTCATTGCAGCAGCATTAGGTGCAACCGTTATTGAAAAGCATTTTATGATTGATCAGAATCAGGACTGCCCCGACAAGGATGTATCTCTCACCACTGAAAGTTTCAGGGAGATGATTGAAAAGGTTAATGAAACACTTTCAATCCTTGGTGATGGTAAAATTCCATATTCAGGGAGAGAATCGGACACTGCCCGTGCCGCGAGAAAAAGTCTATTTGCTTCAAAAAAGATTACTGCAGGTGAAATTATTTCCGCAGATTCAATCATAGCTTTAAGACCGGGAGTTGGTATATCTCCGAACAGGATAGATGATATAGCCGGAAAAAAATTGAAAATAGCATTAGATGAAGGCTCACTTTTAAAGTGGGAATATTTTGAATAAACGGAGTTTACAATGCGGATAAAAATAATAATGCTTATGATCTTACCTCTTCTGCTCGTGGAATGTAAGTCTTCATTATGGAATCAGATTACAAAAAAAGAGAGCAAACTATATACAGATTCCGAATTAATAATGCTCGACGAAGTTACTGCATCCATAGATTTCAAATACGGTTTCGAACCTGACCTGGAACTGGATTATGTTTTTAAAGCCGGAAAATTTACAGATAAAGAGATAGAGGCTAAGGCGCCTGAAATGAAAAAAGTCCTGGTTAAGTATAAGCCTGAAGAGATTATAGCTTTTTACGGGAAAATTGTTCAATTGAAAAATGTACAGACTTCGGAAATGAACTATCACAGACAGAAAAAGAACTGGGAAAACGCAACTTATATTGAAAAATATATTCTCCCCGAATCTGAAATGTTTCTGGATATTCTTGAAAAAAATATGATACAGATCAACTCTTCATATGGTGATGAAATTAAAAAGATTAAAGAGAAAAATGCAGTCAATTGACTTTGAGTATATATTTTAATGTATAAAAATTACATCCACGCGCTGCCTACGGCAACGGAGAGAATAGATCTTTTTTTACTACAGGACAGTCTCAATAACTCAATCTTTACAGGGTCAAAGGGGCGGTAGTCCTTTATAAGCCCCGCAGGGCTCCATGCGGTCCCGGAAACGGAGTTTTTGGGACCGCCCTACAATAAGTTAAGGAATAAATACTGGATATAATGAATAAAGACTTGAGAAAATCAGTTTTTTTTTCGATTAAACTATATATCTTATCAAAGAGAGACAATTTGTGAAAAAGAACTTTATAACCATATTAGCCTCAGCACTACTAATTCTAATTTTCGCGGCACCATCATACTCCAACGGAGTTTACATCCTCTGCTTTCATGCTTTTCTTGAAAGAAAGGACCCCTACTCTTTAACTCCAGATCAGTTCAAAGAGCAGCTTAAGAAATTAAAAAACGACGGGTTCAAATTCGTTACTTTTGAAGACGTAATTAATAATAAAATTTCCGGTAATCAAAACATACTGATTAGTATTGATGATGGGAATAAAAGCGTTTTCGAAACGTACTATTCTATCATGAAGCCCATGGGGATCAAACCTCTCCTTGGCATCTATCCTGCAATAATAGGTAGAATGAAATATGCAATGACATGGGAAGAGGTACAGAAGCTTGCCGATGACGGATGCTATATAGCATCTCATGGATATCACCATATGTTTTTGTCTGAGAAATACTATAATCAGGATCAGGCCAGTTTCAATAAAGAGATATATTTATCGAAAAAAATTCTGGAACAGAAACTAAACCGCAAAATTGAAACAATGGTTTACCCATTCGGAGTAAATAGCCCCATCGCTATCAGCGAATTGAAAAGTGCAGGTTATAAATACGGTCTTACAATTGTACAGGGCAGAGAATCGATGCCTTCTAAAGATAACTTTCAGATTCGTAGATATCTTATGACAAAAGCAGGACACAAAGGCGTTGTTGCGAGTATTATAAAAAATGCCGGCGCTGCAAATACTGCAGTTGCATCAGGCAATTCAGAATCAAACGGATACAGTAAAAACAGCGGCGAATCAAGGAAGCTCTCTATAATGAGCTATCCTGACCGGATTACTAAGTTCATGACAACGAATGTGATTGCCCCTCCGGAAAAGATCGAAACCGGCAATAAGAAAAAAGTGAAATTCAAGCCATTTGTTCATCCTTCGAAGACTTCATCTGATTCTAAAAATAAACAGAAGAAAGTCTCAGCAAAAAATGAAAAAAAAAACCACCAGAAGAAGAAGACAGCATAAACCACTCTGTTCTGAAAAAATGGCCTGACTTTAAAACAATGTACTTTTCAGTAATTGTTCAGTGGTCCGGCTTTGTTAATTATTTAAAAAAGAGGACTATGCTTAACCTGGAATCTGTTAAAAACAAAATTTCGAATATCTTCACATAATCATCTTAAATAAAGATACTACCAGCGATGCTCCTGCCGGATTATACAACAGATTAACAGCCGATTTATAAATAGGTCCGAATTATGTAACTGCTCATAAACAGGCGGTATTTTATCATCGCCGCGCCTTTGGCGCGGTGAAGATAAATTTTACTAATGATTTTTAAGTGTTACCGGATTATGCCTGTTTTTTAATCTCTTTTCCTTGACATTTTGTATTTTAATTATGATAATAACAAACATATGTTTTGAGTTAAGAATAATTGGTATCCCGATCACCTTCAATGGCGATAATAATATTTTTCATCATAAAAAAATTAAGGAATAATCACTGGTTTTAAATCAAAGTTTAGCGCTGAACAGAATGGAAGTAAAATAAACTAATACTGGAGACAAACTATGCTGCTCGGGATTGATGTAGGGGGTACTCATACAGACGCCGTCCTCATAAGCGAAAATGGTATTGAATCAACTTTTAAAGCTAAAACAGATACTCGGAATCTGCTCCATACAGTTACCACAGCTCTGAAAGAAGTCACATCAGGAATTGATGTAAAAAAAATAAAAAATATCAACCTCAGCACAACCCTTTCAACAAATGCAATCATCGAAAACAAACTCGAAAAAACAGCTCTCTTTCTATCCTCAGGTCCCGGGATAGACCCTGAAAATTTCAGGATTGGAGAAAACACCTATATCATCAACGGTTCCATCAACCACCGAGGGAGTGAGGTTCTTGAACTTGACAGATCATCCCTTGAAAAGAGTATAAATTCGTGCATCAAAGAGAATATAAAAGTTTTCGCTGCTGTTACAAAATTCTCCACAAGAAACAGTATCCACGAATCCTCCATAGCAGCATCTGCTGAAGGTCAGGCAGACTTCATCACACAGGGCCACAATTTGTCAAGTCAGCTGAGCTTCCCCAGAAGAGCAGCAACAGCATACTTTAACTCCGCTGTATGGAGAATCTACTCTAACTTTCTAACGGCCATAATGGAATCGCTAAAGAGTATGGGGATAGATGCCCCGGTAAATATTCTTAAAGCTGACGGCGGAACAATGCCTGCGGAGATTTCAAAAAATCTTCCTGTGGAATCTATTCTCTCAGGACCCGCTGCGAGTATAATGGGTATAGTAGCACTTAACAAAATAACAGAAGATGCGGTTATTCTTGATATTGGCGGAACAACAACTGACATAGCTATCTTTGCCTCAGGCGCTCCGTTAATGGAGAGAGAGGGGATTTCTCTTGAGGGGATCCCGACTCTTGTACGGTCACTGCAGAATAAATCGATAGGTATAGGAGGAGATTCCGCCATTACAGTGGTCAATGGAGAAGTAAAAAC
>JBBRFT010000150.1:0-8276 GCA_038241375.1 Spirochaetota bacterium | reverse complement strand
TATCGCTGAAATAGCAAAACAAATGAACGTATCTTCAATTGATGTGGAGGGAGTTGTAACTTTCTACCATTTCTTCTCAAAAGAACCTGTTGGAAAATACTCAGTTTATCTTAACAACAGTGCCGTAGCAGTAATGAAAGGCTGTGCTAACATTGCTAAAGAGTTTGAAAAAGAGGCTGGTTGTAAATTCGGAGAGGTTTCATCTGACGGGAAAATAGGTCTTCACTATACTGCAGACATAGGTATGAACGATCAGGAACCATCGGCAATTATCAACGATGTTATCTTTACAAGTCTTACATCTGACAAGGTAAAAGCAATTGTTACGGATATGAAATCCGGAAAAAACCTTCAGGATACAGTAAAAGAGTTCGGAGACGGAAACAATCAGAATACTCTTGTCAAAGCCATGGTCAATAACAACATACAGAAAAAAGGTGCTGTGCTTCTTGCTCCTTTTGAACCTGGCACTGCTCTGAAAAAAGCTGTTTCAATGACTCCTGAAGCAGTAATTGAAGAGATGAAAATCTCAAACCTTAGAGGACGTGGCGGTGCCGGTTTCCCTACAGGTATGAAATGGGATTACACAAGACAGTCAACAGGTGATAAAAAATATATAGTATGTAACGGTGACGAAGGCGAACCGGGAACATTTAAAGACAGAGTACTCTTTACAGAGAGAGCAGAGATGCTTTTTGAAGGAATGGCTATAGGCGGTTACGCAATAGGCGCTGATGAAGGTCTTCTTTACCTCAGAGGCGAGTACATGTACCTCAGAAAATATCTTGAAAGCGTACTCGAAATAATGAGAAAAGCCGGAACGCTGGGGAAAAATGCAGGCGGAAAAAATGGATTTAATTTTGACATAAAGATTCAGATGGGTGCAGGAGCATATATCTGCGGTGAAGAATCAGCTCTTATTGAATCTGCAGAAGGAAAGAGAGGAGAACCGAGAAACAGACCTCCATTCCCTGCACAAAGAGGATTCATGGGCAAGCCAACCTCTGTAAACAACGTAGAAAGCTTCTGTTCTGTAGCCAGAATTATCCTGGAAGGGGGAGAGTGGTTTGCAAAAATGGGAACTGCTCAGTCTAAAGGTACAAAACTTTTAAGCGTTTCAGGCGACTGTAAAAAACCCGGTATATACGAAGTTGAATTTGGTACAACTGTTCAGACTCTTCTTGAAGAATGTGATGGTAGAACCGCAAAAGCTGTTCAAGTGGGCGGTCCATCGGGAGTCTGCATAGATAAATCTAAATACGGCAACAGAATCTGCTTTGATGATCTTGCAACAGGAGGATCAATAATAGTAATCGGACCGGACAGAGATATTCTTGAAGTTGTTCATAACTTCATGGAATTCTTCGAAGAGGAATCATGCGGATGGTGTACACCCTGCCGTGCAGGTAATCAGCTCCTTCTTCATAAACTGGAAAAAGTTATGCATGGCCATGGAACAGAATCAGATCTTCAGGAAATGGAAAAATGGTGTGTTACAGTTAAGAATATGAGCCGTTGCGGTCTTGGACAGACTTCTCCGAATCCTATACAATCAACACTGAAAAATTTCAGAGGATTGTATGAAGCTAAGATTCAGAAAGGTAAAGATTTTGTTACTGAATTTGATATGGCTGCCGCAGTAAAAGAATCATGCGCTGCTGCAGGAAGAAAACCAGATTTAGGGGAACATTAAAATGAGCGATATAAAATTTACAATAGATGGAAAAGATTGTACTGCAAAAGCAGGGCAGACAATTGTCCAGGCTGCGAAAGACAATAAAGTATTCATCCCTGTCCTCTGCCATTTTGAAGGACTGAAGCCCGCAGGTACCTGCCGTATCTGTACAGTAAGAGTCGGCGGAAGATATATGGCGGCATGTACAACTCCTATTACAGAGGGGATGAATGTTGAAAACAACACCCCTGTTATCGAAGATATGAGAAAAGAGATTATCGAGATGCTTTTCGTTGAAGGGAACCACATGTGCCCAACATGCGAAAAGAGCGGAAACTGCGAACTACAGGCTCTTGGATACAGATACAAAATGATGGTACCTAGATTCCCTTATCTATGGCCGCAGAGATCCGTAATAGCCGATGCGCCGAAAATCTATCTCGATAGAAACAGATGTGTCCAGTGCCTCCGATGTGTAAGAGACGTTTTAACCTCTGATGGAAAACATGTATTCGGAGTTACAATGCGGGGCGGGAAAACTCTTATCAGTATAGATAAGGAACTCGCAGCAAAATTAACTGAAGAAGAAGCGCTTAAAGCAATGACTCAGTGCCCTGTTGGATGCATCATTAGAAAAGAGATCGGATTCAAAATACCAATCGGTCAGAGAAAATATGACACTAAACCTATCGGCAGTGAAATCGAAGGTTAAAATGCAATTAGAAAACCTGGAGGCAAATTATGAGTAAACCGGTTGTGGCCACAGCGTCACTTGCAGGATGTTTCGGATGCCATATGTCGTTGCTCGACATAGATGAAAGAATATTAACACTTATCGATCTGGTTGAATTCAACAAATCACCGATTGATGATATAAAAACTTTTACCAAGCAGTGTGATATAGGAATAATTGAAGGGGGATGCTGCAACAGCGAAAATGTTCATGTGCTGCAGGAATTCCGTAAAAACTGCAAAATTCTTATCTCACTGGGAGAATGCGCAATCATGGGGGGGCTCCCTGCTATGAGAAACGGTCTATCAATTAAAGATTGTCTTGAAGAAGCCTATCTTGACGGACCGACAGTAGATACAAACACAAAAAAAATCATCCCTAATGACGAAGAGTTACCGATGATTCTAGACAGAGTTTATCCCTGTCATGAAATAGTAAAAATCGACTACTTTATTCCGGGATGTGCACCAAGAGCTGATCTGATATGGGAAGCACTTGTAGCGCTTGTAACAGGCAACGAGATGAAAATGCCATATGAAGTATTAAAGTTTGATTAATTGGAGCCTAATATGGGAAGAAAAATAACAATAGAACCTGTAACAAGGGTTGAAGGACATGGAAAAGTTACCATTCAATTGGATGACTCGAACAACGTAACACAATCTCGACTCCACATTGTTGAGTTTCGCGGATTTGAAAAATTTGCCCAGGGACGTCCTTACTGGGAGATGCCTGTAATGGTACAGCGTCTCTGCGGTATTTGCCCTGTGAGTCATCACCTGGCAGCCGCGAAAGCTCTTGATGTAATCGTTGGAGCGGGAACAGGAGAGGGGCTTACTCCTGTGGGCGAAAAAATGAGAAGACTAATGCACCATGGACAGATGTTCCAGTCTCACGCTCTTCACTTTTTTCACCTTGCATCACCTGACCTTCTCTTTGGCGCCGATGGAGATCCTGCCATAAGAAACGTTATAGGTGTTGCTCTTGAGCATAAAGACCTTGCAGTTCAGGGTGTAATGATGCGTAAATACGGCCAGGAGATAATCGCTGCTACTGCCGGTAAAAAAGTTCATGGTACAGGCGCAATCCCCGGCGGTATCAACAAAAATCTTTCTATTGCAGAAAGAGACACTTTTTTAAAGGGTGCGGACCCTCTTAACATTGATAAAATGATTGCATGGGCACAGGGAGCTCTTGATTTCTTTAAAGGATATTATGCAGCAAATAAAGATTTTATCGATAATTTCGCGGTATTCCCCTCTTCACATTTAAGTATAGTAAGAAAAGACGGAGCAATGGATCTATATCATGGTGTTATCCGTGCGGTAGATGCTGAGGGCAAAAGAATCGTTAACGATGTAGACAACCAGGATTACCATAAAATAATAACTGAAGAAGTTAAAAACTGGAGCTACATGAAGTTCCCGTATCTTAGAGAATTAGGACCTGAAAAAGGCTGGTACACAGTGGGACCTCTTGCACGTCTGAACGTCTGTGATTTCATACCAACCCCTCTTGCTCAGAAAGAGTTCGAAATTTACAAAGCTCTTACAAACGGAAAACCAAATCATAGCACTATGCATATGCACTATGCGCGGCTGATTGAGCTTCTCCATTCTGCAGAGGTAATAAAAGATCTTCTTAATGATCCGGATCTCCAGAAAGACAATCTTACTGTTAAGGGAACCAAATGCAATGAAGGCGTCGGTATCATTGAAGCTCCAAGGGGAACACTCTTCCACCACTACAGAATAAATTAGAATGATCAGATCACAATGGCTAACCTTATTGTTTCTACAACAAATAACAATGAGCCGATGAACAGAGCTGTTAATTACGTAGCCAAGAATGCCTTTAACGGCAAATCTGAAGTTACGGAAGGTATGATGAACAGAGTCGAAATGGCAATCAGAGCTTATGACCCCTGTCTAAGCTGTGCAACTCACGCACTTGGGCAGATGCCTCTGGAAATAACTCTTGTTGACTCTAAAGGCGCTATTCTGGACCAGAAAAGGAAATAGAAGTTTTGAAAGAAAACAAAATATACGTATATGGTTTTGGAAACCCGGGTCGTCAGGATGACGGTCTGGGTCCGGCCATTATTGATAAACTTGAAAGAGACGGAGTTGAAGGGATTATCTTTGACAGTAACTATCAGTTGAACATTGAAGATGCGCATAATATTTCTATATGCGATAAGGTAATTTTTATTGATGCTTCAATTGATGCAGAGGAACCGTTCTCTTTTAACAAAATTGAACCTTCAGCTGAAATCACATTTACAACTCATACCATGAGCCCTGAATCTGTTATCGCTCTGGTAAAAGATCTCTACGACAAGGACATGGAAGCATATGTTCTGGCGATAAAGGGTTATGAATGGGAATTTATCGAAGGTTTCTCATCAGGCGCATCCGATAATTTTAACAAAGCATATACTTTTCTGGTAAATAAAATCAAAGAGATGATTTAAGACCGGAAACTTAACCGTACTCCGGTGCGGTTGAAAAACAAATTAGGAGGTTCATATGTCTGACAAAAAAATATTAGTAATAGATGACGATCCGGATATTATTGAATCAATAAAAACAATTCTGGAATCTGAAAACTTTACCGTTATCACAGCTTATGACGGAGCAGAGGGTTTAGAAAAATTCAAAAGCGAAAAACCGGCTCTTGTAATATGCGACATGATGATGGAAAGAGTCGATGCGGGATCAAAAGTTGCAGAGGCTATCAGAAAAGATGATAAGGTGACACCGCTTTACCTGTTAAGTTCAATAGGTAATGCAACATATTCCACTGTTGAAGTCGATAAACTTGGATTTAATGGTGCACTGCAAAAACCGGTTGATCCTACAGTTTTGATCTCAGAAGTCAAAAAAGCTTTAAAGCTATAATACTCCAACAAATTTATAGGTATTTAGGCTGTTCCCGAAAGGGAACAGCCTCTTTTTTTAATAGGAGTCATTAATAACTCCTGAACATATAATTTAGTCTAAAAAAGAAATTTTATTATTCATAAAAATTGTCGGGGGGAGTAACCTGATCCATAAGATCCATTACATCTTTCTCTGTTGGAAACTGCTGAAACATCTTCTTCTCCTCTTCCACAGTACCGGTAACTGCTTCATTAGCAAGTTTACCAATAAATGTTTCCAGATCTTTATCGGTGTTTCCAGTGATGCACAGAAGATTAGGGCCAGAGTTTATCCCCCAGTCAAATCCGTCGTTTCTTGTTGCTGTAAATGTTTCAGCAATTCCGTCGCCATCGGCATCTTCACAATAATAAACTGTTCCATCATTTGATTTCGCTTTCGCCGATATAAAATATTTCTGCGTTATTTCTGTTGAATTTTCCGGATTAACTTTATATGATAACAGCCGCTTTTCAATTGTAAGTCTTGATTCTCCCCGGTTTCTCAGAAGCTGGCGGAATTTATCAACGTGCATTTTAATAAACCTGTCGCGAACTGATTTATAAAACGGGCCGAAATTTGTTGTTACAAATTCCTCATTTGAATTAA
Source organism: Spirochaetota bacterium (assembly GCA_038241375.1). Taxonomy (GTDB): domain Bacteria; phylum Spirochaetota; class UBA4802; order UBA4802; family UBA5550; genus WRGT01. Next base: position 2,341 of record JBBRFT010000150.1, on the reverse strand, counting down.
TCATAAGATTGCTTCTTCTATAAATAACTCTTACATAATCAGGTTTGCCATTAATTTTATTCAGCCAGAAATCATTATCCTGAACATACTTGTTCACAGAATCCTGAATAATCTTATTTTTCTTAACATCCTCAATTGGATCATAACCATCAACAATGAAATGTATTTTTCTATCTTTTATGATGAAAAGACACTCCACTGAATTATCCCTGGTAATAGTATTGTTTTCAATAAAATCATCAATGGTATTATCTTTTATAGCTTCGATCCTCTGATAAACGATACGATCCTCACTATACCTGGTGATTTTATCAGGATCCAGAGTAGAAAATTCTTTCACTTTTGAGAAAAGATCAGATCCCGCTGAAAAAAACAATAAAAACAGAATGACCGTTAAAAACGATTTATATCTCTTCATTTGTACTACCTTCAGAAAAAATTTCAGAGTATTATTAACATCTCAAATAACGCCAATTTATAAGTTGTTAGGAATATTATTATACTTCTGTTCTTTTTATCGGATATTCGCAAAATAACATTGATAAAAAAATAAATATCTCCACGAGCCATTTAGAGCAGCACATTAAGGCTTAAAAAGAAAGACGAATAGCACTCTTAAATAATTATTGACAATATATAAAACGCACTTTTTTAATTATATTCCGGCGGTTAATTCTAAACTGAATTTCCCCTGGTGTACCCTTAAGGGGAACACAAATTTTTATAAACTCATACAAAGGTGATTATTATGAATGTAAAAAGGAAATTATATATTCTGCTTATTCTGACAATAATGTTTCAATCAGCTTGTGAAACCACAAAAAAGCAGACAAAAGAGACATCATCGGCTGCCGGTATAACCGCATCCGGGCAGAATGAATCTGCGGCTAAAAATACAGAGAATAATGAAGCTGAACAGGTAAAAAAAACTGATAATACAGCGGGAAAACTCATATCAGGCAACTACAGATATGAAGGTGAAATTGCAAACGGTAAACCTCACGGCAAAGGTATACTCTACATTTTTGATGATAAAGATCAGAAAAATTTATCATCAAAAATAGAAGGTGAATTCATAAACGGAAAAACTTCCGGTGTTGTAGAAGTTTCAAATTATGATAAGAACGGTAAACTTATAAGTAAATTCAAAGGAACAATGAATGGCGATTTCTACGGCAACGGAACACTCACCACTTATGATGAAAAAGGAAACATTGCATCCGCTTATACCGGCGAATTTAAAGACAACAAACCATCGGGAAAGGGTGAGCTTCTTAAATACAATAAAGAGGGTAAACTTATCAGCAGATTCACTGGAAATTTTTCCAATGGAAATCCTGACGGTTATGGAATTTTTTATGAGTATGATGAAAAAGGAATACTCATCAGTAAAACAGAGGGGACTTTTTTTAACGGTCAGACGGCGGGCAAAGTAACAATATCATCCTATGATAAGAAAGGCCGTCTGGTGAGTACCATCTCCGGTATTTACAGAAACGGAAAATTATACGGTGACTCCACCATTACAACCTACGATGAAAATGGAAATAAAATAAGCGAATATACCGGTGAAGTTGAAGATCGAAAACCTCATGGGAAAGGAACTCTGATTACTTTCAGCAAAGACGGAAAAATTATCGCCAAATACACAGGTAATTTTATTAAAGGCGAGCCCGACGGTGAAGGGAAACTGATCTCATATGATGATAATGGAAAAATTAAATCTGAATATACAGGGCTCTTTAAAGATGGGAAATTCGAAGGAAAGGGAACGCTGAGCGAATATAATTCCAAAGGTAAACTTATAAGCAGATATGAAGGTTTTTTTAAAAAAGGGGAAATGCAGGGCGAAGGCAATTTATCCGGTTATGACGAAGAGGGAAACCTTATACAGAAATATATCGGCTTATTTAATTCAGGCAAACGACACGGACAGGGTTCATTGTTTCAATATGATAAAAAAGGTATTCTTATTAAAAAATATCTTGGAGAGTTCAGCAATGACTCCATGGCCGGCGAAGGTGTTATATTTACATATAACTCTTCAGGTATACTTACATCAAAATATCTGGGACAGGTTATAAACGGTACTGCTAATGGAGAAGGGACGATGTTTCTCTATGATAAAAGCGGTTCCGCAATATCTAAAAATTCAGGGACATTCAAAGACGGTTTGCTAAACGGGGAAGGTTTCTCTATCTCTTACGACAGTAAAGGTAAAGCAGTAAACAGAGTCGCTGGAATATGGTACGATGGAGTTCTGCAGGATGGGAAAGCATCTCTAAGCGGAGATGGTGATTCATATACCGGGGACTGGGTCAGTGGAGAGAAACACGGATCG
>JBBRFT010000149.1:0-8417 GCA_038241375.1 Spirochaetota bacterium | reverse complement strand
ATGGTACTCAAGATGAGATACAAGCCGATCAAAGAAGATAAGAGCAAACTGATTGTTAAAACAGTAATGGATGAAAATATTTTATTCGGAAAAACATCTGAGAATTTCCGCTTCGCCTCGGCTGTTGCGGGGTTCGGAATGCTCCTTCGCGATTCACAGTTTAAAAATGATCTGACTGCAAAGGATGTAATTAAAATTGCCAAAGACGCGAAAGGCTATGATGAAGAGGGTTACAGGTCGGAGTTTATAGGACTTGTGGAGAAGTATTCATTGCTCAAATAAGTTGAGACTCATCCACCCGGCCCCCTTCTCTAAGGCTTTAGAGAAGGGGGTGAGTTGAATTTTTAAAGATATTATTTCGTAACTCTCCTCCTTCTATAACCACTAAAAATGTTGACTAAATCTAAAAAAAAATTATATTCAGTAAAGTTTAATTACAGGGGAATTTAATGAATCAGATTCTTGCATTTGTTGCTAATATGGAGTGGTCTATAATAATTATCATCTGTCTTACACTCGGTCTTGCTCCCTTTACTCCTCCCCACATATTTGAAAAGCTTTTGATGCTTGTGAATGGAACTCTGAAGAGACCCATAGACTGGTTCGATCTTTTTTTTCACGGTATCCCATGGATTATTCTTATACTTAAAATTGTAGTTACTATAAAAAATCGCGGAGTTTAAGATGATAAAAGAACGTGCTGTTAAACATTTTACCGGAAAGAACGGGTACAGCAGACTTAATTGCGCCCAGACTATTCTGGAGATTTTCAAAGATAGAGTCGATTTTATTTCTGATAAAATTATTTTAGATTTTGAAAAAATGGGTGTAGGTAAAGCTCCCGGTGGTGAATGCGGGATGGCGTATGCCGCGAAGTATATACTTGAGAATTCCGGGAAGTCTGAAAATATTCAAGAGTTTGAAAAGTTTTTTACAGATCAGGCAGGATCAATAAAGTGCATCGACATTAGAAAAAAGAAGAGAGAGTTCTGCAATCTTTGTATTCAGGAGACAGCCGGTTATCTTGACGATAATCTTTAGATTTATAATCTGCTTGCCGATTTAATAATTTATTAAATTTATTTACGATAAAATTGATCTATACTCAATTGCCGAAGGCGGTGGAGAGACGTAATACTTATTTCAAACTGAAAGATGCAAAGAAAGAGGGTCTATGTTTAGCAAATTATTTGAACCGATTAATATTAATAAGGTTACCGCTAGGAATAGAATTTTCTATCCGGCTCTGGCTCTTATGTATTCCATGGACAACACAATAAATGAACGATATATAAATTATTTCAGGGAGAGAGCCCGCGGCGGTGCGGGTATCGTAACAGTTGGTCCTGTTCTCTTTTGTAAAACTGGTACAGGTGTAATCGCGCCATCTATAGAATTTGAAGAATCAATCCCTGAATTCCGGAAAGTGGTTAAAGCAATAAAAGATGAGGGTGCACTGGCGTGGATTCAGCTCTATCATGCTGGAGCCTACTCGTACCGTGCTCTCATGGGGGGAGAGCAATCTATCGCCCCCTCTGCTGTTTATTCAAATTACGCAAAGGATACACCCCGCGAGATGACTATTGAAGATATCAACCGGGTGCATGAGATGTTTATTCAAGGCGCTGAAAAAGCTAAAGAAGCAGGATTCGATGGAGTGGAGCTCTTAGGTTCTGCCGGTTATCTCATCACACAGTTTTTATCCCCTTTGAAAAATCAGCGCACTGATGAATACGGCGGCAGCTTTGAAAACCGCACACGCTTTATCCGCGAGCTGATCGAAAAAATGCGTTTAAGGCTTGGACCGGATTTTCCTATAACAATAAGGATGGCCGGAAATGACTTTGTTGCCGGAAGCAATACCGATGCAGACATGCCTGCAATAGCCATGATGTATGAAAAGGCTGGAATAGACGCCATAAGCGTCACCGGCGGATGGCATGAGTCGCGTGTTCCGCAGCTTGCCATGGAACTCCCCCGGGGCGGATTCGCATTCCTTGCAAAAAATATAAAAGACGCAGTGTCGATACCGGTAATAGCATCTAACAGAATATCGGAACCTCATCTTGCGGAACAGATAATAAGAGATGGAATGGCCGACATGGTAAGTCTCGGGCGGGTACTTATCGCGGATCCTTACTGGCCAAAAAAAGCTATGGAACTCCGCGAGGACGAGATACGCCCATGCGTAGCATGTTCGCAGGGCTGCGCCGATGAATTCTTCAGCGGAAGGCCCGTAATGTGTATCGCCAACGCCGAAGCCGGATTTGAAGAGGAGCGGATTATCCCTGAGACAGATAATCCGAAAAATATCATGGTTATTGGTGCAGGTCCCGGAGGGCTCGAAGCTGCATATCGCGCAGCTAAAGCCGGACATAAAGTGACATTGTATGAAAAAAAAGATACAATAGGGGGACAGCTCTGGATAGCAGGGACACCGCCGAATAAGCAGGAACTTTGGGAATTGATAAGATACTACGAAGCGGTGCTTAATAAATATAATGTAGATGTTCGTCTTGGAACTGAAGTGACTCCGGAAATAATAAAAAAAGAAAAACCTGATTATATCATTGCAGCAGAGGGGGCCGAGCCGCTGATCCCGCCCATTGAAGGAATCAGCTCACCGGAAGTAATTCTTGCATGGACTATACTCGATGAGGATCCCCCTATTGGAAAAAATATTGCTGTTATCGGCGGCGGCTCGGTAGGTCTTGAAACTGCAGAGTTCATCGCGGAGAAGGGGACTTTGGATGCAGAGACTTTATATTTCCTGTTTAAGAATGACGCTGTCAGTGTAGACCGTCTTAAAGAACTGATCCATCATGGTTCCAAAAAGGTAACAGTATTTGAAATGCGGCCCAAAGTTGCTATGGATATGGGTAAGTCCAACCGGTGGGTGCTTCTTGGGAATATTGATAAAATGAATATTGATTTAGTTACAGACTCAAAGGTTGTTTCAATAACCGACGGACTTGTAAAGTATGAAAAAGACGGTGAAATTCTGGAGATGCAGTTTGATAATGTAGTAAACGGAGCCGGGTCAAAATCTGTGAATAAAATATCATCACTTCTTGACGGATTTGGAATCCCCTACGCTGTTATAGGTGATGGACTTCAGCCGGGACGGATTGACAACGCGATACATCAGGCATACCTTGCCGTGATGAATATGCATGATTAAATATAGAAATCTAAAGAGATAAACAGATGAACTCATGGAGACATCATGCAGGATTACAATACACTTCTTATGTTTGCTACAGCTTCAATACTTCTTGCACTTGCACCGGGTCCGGACAATCTTTTTGTGCTCACCCAGTCGATGTTATTCGGAAGATCTGCCGGTTTTAAAATTACACTGGGCCTCTGTACCGGATTAATATTTCATACAACAATTGTGTCTCTGGGGGTTGCGGCGATATTCCAGACATCAATTATAGCTTTTAATGCGCTTAAATATATCGGAGCGGGGTATCTGCTTTTTCTTGCCTATCAGGCATTCAGCGCTTCATCATCAAAGCTTGAAGTTAAGGAGAGCGTAAAACTCTCATCATGGAATCTTTACAGCCGTGGCATAATTATGAACATCACCAATCCGAAGGTGTCTATTTTTTTCATGGCGTTTCTTCCTCAGTTTACTGATGCTTCAAAGGGGGCAATCTCCATTCAGATGTTTTTTCTGGGATTTATTTTTATTCTGGTCACTATTATTATCTTCGGATTAATAAGCATGCTTGCCGGCGCTGCAGGGAGAGTCCTCTCTAAATCAGCGCGGGTTGACAGGGCGCTCAATATTCTTGCCGGTTCGGTCTTTGCCGGGCTTGCAGTGAAGCTTGCCCTGATTCAACAGAAGTAGTATCGGGCAGGTAAAAAAAATTGAAGGTTTTAAAACCACAGATGAAATTGAAGCGCAGAGAGAATCAAAAATATTGAAAAAAAGTTAAGAAGGCTGCTGGTCACTATTGTGATTTGATTGACAGAAAGGAGTTTTGATTTAATAATATTGCTCATCAGATTTAATTGGAGGCTTGAAATGTCATATCGACATGTTATAGGTGTGGGTGCTTCAGAGGACAGACTCGAGAAACTTATTCAGGAAAGATTGGAGCCCGGTGCGGATAAAGATAAAGTTGATCAGCGAATCTGGGACCTCTTTGGTGAAGAGTGGTGTGTCATGTTTACAGATCTTTCAGGTTTTTCCAGAGGTGTGGCAAAATTCGGGATTATACATTTTCTTCAAACTATTTATGAATCTGAACGGCTTCTTATCCCGGTAATAGAAGATTACGATGGTATTCTTTTAAAGGCGGAGGGTGACAGCCTTCTTGTAATATTTAGAAATGTGGATAAAGCAATACAGGGAACTCTGAGAATGCATGAGGTACTGCATGAATATAACAAGGACAAGACCCCGGAAGAGCAGATACTTCTTTGCGTTGGTCTGGGATACGGTAAGGTTCTTCGAATAGGCGATCAGGATGTTTTCGGAGCGGAAGTAAACGCTGCGAGTAAACTGGGTGAAGATACAGCGGAACCGTGGGAAATTCTTGTAACCAACAGTGTTAAAGATAAAGCGGAGGTTATACCCGGAATATTTTTTGAAGAACTCAGTGACGCGCCTCCAGGAGCGGACAGAGCATATAAGATAACCATCACAAAATAATGTGGTCTTCTTATGTATTGGTAAAAAGAGGAGCTTAAACAGCCCCTCTTATTTATTAAGCCATAAAATCCAATGCCTGACCGAGCTTTTCGTCGGAGACTCTTTCCGTTGCTACGACCTTTAGGAGTTTGTCTTGAAGACCGATTGAACTGTCAGTTAAATTCTTCAAGAGATTGCCCATATCCTCAATGCCTCTTGCTGTTGCAGCTGCGACTGGTGAAATATTCATTCGTACCTCCTTGTACATAATACGCCTTATTAAAAGTATCGGCATCTTCATGAGGAAAGTTTAATATTTTAGTTATTATTTATAAAATTTTAAAGAAAAGGTGTATTTTAGAGTAGTTAAGAATTTCCAGATATATTTCTGTAGACATTACAGGCTATAGGGAGAAAAAATGATAAAATCAATTCACCATATATGCATCGAAACAGATCGATACCGTGAAAGTATAGATTTTTACTGTTCTCTTCTCGGATTCTCTATTATAGAAGAAACAAAGAATTTTCACGGGAGAGAATTCAATACATGGATAAGAAAAAATGATATAATAATAGAACTACAGACTCCTAAAGAGGGCAAAACTGCTGAAAAGAGTATTTCAGATAATACAGGTCTTGTTCATGTATGTTTTGCCGTTGATAATCTGCTGGAGACAATTAATATGCTGGTTGAAAAAGGGTTTAACTCATTCAGGAAAAAAGGGGATGACATCATATATAGTGTTAAAGGTGGAGAACTTGCTAAAATAATTGCACCAGAGGGGACTGTGATAGAATTGCGGGAGGTGTAAATTATGTTTGCAATAAAAGAATAATCAAAAGAAAATTCCGTTTCATTGTCTCATGAGGTCGGCTTAATCTGTTTTCAGCATGAGTTGGATTTGCAGTTTTTAAAAAAAGGAGGATAATATGTTTGGAATATTTACAAATGAAAGATTTAATGATATACTGCCTGGAATAAAAATCAAGACTCTTGTTCATGGAGAGAAATCTCTAATGACAAAATTTCTAATGGAGAGCGGGAGCAGTCTTCCTAAGCATAGTCACCCCTATGAGCAGACCGGATACCTTCTAAGCGGCAGGATTAAGCTCTCCATAGGAGAAGATACATTTGAGGTTAAGCCGGGCGACAGTTGGTGCATCGATTCCGGGATGACACATTCTGCCGAAATACTTGAGGATTCCTCCGCACTGGAAATATTCAATCCTCCCAGGGCGGATTACATAAAGTTTTTTTCAATTGAGGATACTTCTGAAGTTGAATAAAACTATGGGAAGGCATGAAAAATGAACGAATATGAAATATTAAGGAACAGTCTTAATATATCGACCTGGATGTTGTGTGTAACTGTTTTTTTATCAGTAAGTACTGTTACTCTCAGCGCCCTGAATATGGCTTTTCAGCGAAGTCATAACAGAAAGAGCGTAAAACCATTCTGTAATATACACTCGTCTATAAATGAAACCGGCATAAGGATAAGTATAATCAATGCAGGTCTTGGTCCCATGATAATTCAGAAAATAGTTCTCATGAGACATGGAAATGATTCTGTAAATAAGGGGGAATTGTTTTCGGATATTCTTCCTCCTGAATTAATATATGATAAAGTTGTAAATAATAAAGATCAGTACATTCTTCCGCCAATGGAGGAGATGATACTTCTGCATTTTACAGCTGGATCTAATGGTAAAAAAAATACAATCGATGTTTTAAAGAGTACTCTGGAGAGCTTTGATATATGTATAATTTTTAAAGATATATATGATCATAAATATGAAAAGAGAGAGTTTTTAAGGTTTGAATCATGATCTGTTAAAATTTTTTCGGAGAAATTCCCAATAAAAAATCAAACTCGCTTCAAAACTCCGGGAGTCTATTTTTTATGTAACAAAAAATAGACAAAAAATACCATAATAGCTTGAAAATTAGCTGTAATAATCTGGTAATGCAATAAAATGTGATTAATATTTCCAATTACATACTGATTGCGGACATTCGAAAAGAATTACAGAAACGGATTAATCTTATCTCTCCACCATCTTTTTTGGGGGAGATGTCGCTTGCGACAGAGGGGGCGTAAGTAATATATGCGGTATTTATAATTAAATACGACATATAAACTTACTTTACGCCCCATCCGCCCGTTGGGCACCTTCCCCATGATGAGATGGTGAAGGCTTAACTTAATGCCCGGCGGGCAGAGGGGGCGGGGTGGATAGTATTTCGAACTCAACCTATTCAAAAAATTAAAAATACAAAAAAAGTTTTAAAAGGGAAGAGGAGGTTTGCCTTCTATGATTAGTGTTAATGGTCTGACAAGATCCTACGGCAATTTTAAAGCTGTAAATGACATCTCTTTCACCATCTGTGATGGTGAGATCACCGGACTGCTCGGTCCTAACGGCGCAGGAAAAACAACTACACTCCGTATGCTCAGCTGTTATCTCAAAGCTGATAAGGGATCTATCGTTGTTGACGGTATAAATGCAGCTGATGAACCGCTGAAAATTAAACAGATGATCGGTTATCTCCCCGAGTCTGCTCCGCTTTACGGAGATATGCTTGTTTTTGATTATCTCATGTATATCGCGGAAGTGAGGGGAATCCCCGGTGTTCAACGAGTCAGTGAGGTTGCTGAAATCTGCAGAATTAAAGATGTTATGCATAAAAATATAAATGAACTATCGAAAGGATACAGGCAGAGAGTCGGTCTTGCTCATGCAATGATACATGATCCGCAGATACTGATACTCGATGAACCCACGTCAGGACTCGATCCCATTGAAATAGTAGAGATCCGGAACCTGATAAAGGAACTCGGTAAAAAGAAAACCGTAATACTCTCTACACACATACTCTCCGAGGTCGAGGCCACATGCGACAGAGTTATAATTATTAATCGCGGATCCATTGTTGCAGACGATAAAACTGAACTCCTTCAGTCGGCGGCCGGTGGTGATAAAAAGATAATTGTTCGAATTTCCGGAACCGATTTCAATTCTTTTTATTCAGCGATAATCAATATTCCAGGAGTGAAAAATGTCGAGCAGGCCGATGATCCGGAACTTACCGCGGCGGTAATAACTGTATCGGGTACATCTGAAATCCGACCGGAGATTTTTAAAGTAATAATTTCTAACAACTGGGTGATGTACGAGATGAAACAGGATCAGGAGAGTCTTGAAAATATATTCAGAGAGCTGACAGCCGGAGGTAAAAATGGGAAGGTTCAGTGAAATGAATGCAATAATGAAGAAAGAGCTGAAAAGCTACTTTAACAGTCCCATTGCATATATAGTAATTACAATATTTCTTGTGTTTACGGGATTCTTTTTCTTTAAAGATTTCTTTTATTATAATCAGGCCGAGATGAGAAATCTTTTTCAGCTTATGCCTTTAATGCTCTGCTTTGTTATTCCGGCGGTAACCATGAGGCTTCTCTCCGAGGAGAGGCAGTCGGGATCATTTGAGATTCTAATGACGCTTCCGCTTTCGTCATGGGATATTGTTCTGGGGAAATTTTTTGCCGGTACAATTTTTTCAGCAGTTATGATTTCACCTACACTTATGTATCTTGTAACTGTGGTATTCACCGGTTCGCCCGATTTTGGTCCGGTTATCGGCGGTTATATCGGTGTAATTCTTTTATCCGCAACATATACTTCAATAGGGCTCCTTGCTTCTTCATTTACACGGAATCAGATTATATCTTTTATATCATCCTGGGCTGCATGTTTTTCACTCTGGCTG
>JBBRFT010000148.1:0-8541 GCA_038241375.1 Spirochaetota bacterium | reverse complement strand
GAAATTAAGATGTATACGCCAAAAATAGTTCCACTTGATATTTTTAAAGAACTTCGAAATCTTAAGAATGATGAACTTCTTGCCTCTACGGGAGCCTTTGAGTTTTTCTATCAGCATCTTCAGTATCCGGGAGTTTCACTTTTTTTAAGGGATAAGAATAGAGTTAAATTCTTTTACCTGGATCACGATGATTTTATTCTTGAGGTTAAAGATCAAACTCCGGAATGGTCTATATCAGCAGATAAAAATCTGGTGAGAATTACACTTAATTACAAAATCCATGAATCTTCTGCTGTGATAACTTTTGTATTTGATATATCTGATAAATCATACAGGGAACTGCTTGCTGTTCTGTGTAAAAAGAAAGAGATAAAACTCTATTATTTAACTATGATATATGGCGGACTCGTTTTTGATTCGTATAAGAAGTTTAAAGTACCCTCTGAAATTATAACAGCTTTGAAAAAAATAGTCTGATAAGCTGTTATAATTTCCGGGGTTAAGCCTCGTTTTTATGCTTCCATTCGATTGCATACTTGATAAGCTCGTTGCTGTTACCGAGGTTGAGTTTCGTTTTTATACTTAGTTTATGTGCTTCAACTGTTTTTACACTTATATTCATCTCTTTACCAATATCGCTGGTTTTTACTCCTTTAGAAATCAGCTGAAAAACTTCCAGTTCTCTATCGCTCAATTTTTTTATTCCCAGTTCTTCATTTTTGTCGTCATTGATTAAATGATTTATAAGTCTGGATGTGATTGTTTCACTTAGATATAAATTTCCCTGAAGAATGCTTCTGATGGCTTTAACTATATTATCGGTGAGGTCATTTTTCATTATGTACCCTTTGGCTCCAGCTTTGATAGCTCTTTCTGCATATAAGTTTTCCTCGTGCATAGAGAGTACCAGTGACTTTATTTTAGGGTAGCGTTTTTTTAAGCTTTTAATAAGGTCTATTCCATTTGTTGATCCTTTCAGTGATATATCTACTACCATAAGATCCGGGGAGAATTTCTCTAAATATTTCATAGCACTTTCGGCATCCTGCACAGAATTAATTACTTTCATATCAGGTTCCCTGTCTATAAGTTGTTGTATTCCATTCGATACAATCGGGTGGTCATCTACTATCATAATATTTGCCGGTTCGGTGGACAACTGATCCATGTTATACCTCTTAAAGCTTGATTTTTCCAGGGTTAAAGATACATTCTATCAACGTACCCCCACCCGGATTTTTTTTAATTTCAAGGAATCCTCCGATAGCTCTTGCCCGGTATTTCATTATCTCCTGACCGACACCTGATTCGTTTTCCGGATCATCTGAAATGCCCCTGCCATTATCGATAATACTCAAGGAAATCATGCTGTTTTTCGGATTCATTAATATTTTTATACCGGTGCATTCTGAATGCTTTAATGAATTCATTACAGCTTCGTCGATTATATAGTATAATTCTTTTATAATAGATTCATCACTTATATGTATAGATTCGTCAATTGTAAATTCACAATGAATTTTATAATCTCTCTCAATAGTCAGAGCTACGGCATCTATCATCTCTTTGAATTCAAGGCCGTGATTTTTATAAGGGATAAGACCATGGGATAACCGTCGCACTTCATTGATAGCATTTTTAATCCCTTTTTCGATCTCATTTACTTCAAGGGACAATTCAGCTGAAGTTGGCTTAAGTTTATCTGCAATCAGCCGTGATTTAATTGCAACAGCGAGAAGATCATGACCAAGGTCGTCATGGAGGCTTATACCGATTTTTTTTCTCTCTTTATGAATAACTTCGAGTATTCTTGCTTCAAGCTGAACCCGGTTTGTTATATCGCTTGAGTTTAAAATAACACTGCTGGTATTACCGCTACTGTCTATATTCGGATGGAGTGTTATTTCCAGCAGGCGAAGCCGTTCTTTGTCTTTATACCATATTTCTGTCTGTATCTCCTCACCGTTAAGTGAAAAGTTTATGAGTTCTAAAAATTTATTCTCTCTCGATCCGAGTCTGTCTTTAAATAATGAAGTTATCTGAAGGTTTTCGATTTCGTCAGGAGTAAGATGATAGAAATTAATGAAAGCTTCATTGGCAGTTTTAATAATTCCGTTTTTGTCGAAGTATGCGAGCATTCCGGAGGATTTTGATATTATTTTTTTGGCTATAGATATTTGCGTATAAGCTGCTTTCTTTTCAAAGAGGTTGACTGTAAGTTCGGCGGTTATTCTGAATAGAGATTTCATTTCAGGGGAAAATTTTTCTATTGATCTTATTGAACTGAATCCAATATATCCGATACGGATACCTTTGCTGTAAAGCGGTATAAGCATTGATGAGCTTATCCCGGGGCTGAATATCGTATCCGATCCCGCTTCGGGGGGATATTTTATTTTGGTAACATCGGGAATTAGTATAACTTCATTCTTTTTCTTTCTTGTCCAGCTTTTCGGCAGGTGAATTGTTTTAAGGGTTTTTACTGTGGGATTAAATCCCTGTGCACACCAGTCATTTGTAACGGTAATCTCATCTCCGGATTCATTAAAAAGTGCGATAAAAGATCTGGTTATATTGGCAAATTTTCCTGTAAGAAGGAGAAGCTTGTTAAGATGTGAATCTATATCATCTGCCTGTATATTTATTGATTCAAGTGCAAGTCTTGTAAGAAGGCTTTCAAACTCCAGAAGAAATCCTAACAATTTAATATTCTGAATTTTTTCAGTAACGTCTTCTGATATCACAAGTTTAACAGGCAAACTATTTTTATCAGTATGTTTTATTATGCTATGTTCAAGTATTTTATCAGTACCTTTTTTATTGGTTACAGATGTAAGTGCTTTTAATTTGCTGTTGGTAAGGTCATCGGGATTTAAAGAAAATATTTTTTTAAAGGATTCGCCGGTTATTGTCCTGCCGAAGAATCCCGATGTGTTTTTATTATGCCATGTGATGATATTATTATCATCGATCATTGTCAGCATCTGGGGTATGGAATTTAAAAGTATGTCCAGTACCCCGGGAGCTGAAATAATGCTGTTTTTTTTAGACTTCACGGTCTATCGCAGTTCCGGACATAGCGTTAACCGGGCAGGCGAGTCTGCATAATCCGCATGCCACACATTTTTCCGCGTCGAAAATTACTTCCATCGTTTCTCTGTTTATATAAAGAGCGTCAACTCTGCAGACAGCAGTACAGGCCCCGCAGTGTACACATTTCTGCTCATCCCTTTTAATCATATCTGCGAGTATCTGTACTTCTACACCTTCGGTTTTAAAGTAATTTAAAGTTTCATTAATCTGCGCATCATTGCCGGTTAGCCCGAGTATAATTCTCCCCTCCTGCTTGGGGAATATTTTAGCTTCAAGAACGTTGAATACAATATCAAAGTCTTTTGCTATTCTATATATGATCGGTTTGTACATTATATCTTTTCTGAATATTAGTAGTACATTAACAGATTTCATCATTTCCTCTCAGCTTGTTTATATATGCGATTAACTCAATCTTCAATAATCGCGGAAGCCCCTGAAGGCTTTAAGTCGGGATGCTGTTTATTCGACCCGGTAAGAGCAGGTCATTCTCCCTGATAGCTATTTTTGACTTCTGGAAATATATTGCAAGAAATTTTAGTAATACCTGCAAATTTGTTTAATTCAGCAGAGCAAGTTCAATCTCACCCAGGGCCGCTAGTTTATCTCTGAAAATAATAAGACACCCGCGGACACCATTTATTGAAATTGCGAAATCAAGCGCTGTTTCAATATCATCTTCGGACTGAACCATGTTGCACACTGCCGTGGCCGCCGCATCAGCAAGAGCCCCCGATCCGGAAATGACAGTAACGGAGTCAGCTTTCCCGAAACTCAGTGAGTGACCGAGTTTTGATGTTGATGTGCAGACTGAGCATGGTGTATTCCCCGGTTCAATTTTTATTCCGATATTGTTTTTGAAATAAATATTGTTAACATAAATCCCGATGATTGCTGATTTTTTCAGTGTCATCCAGATGTCTCCGCCGTTTTCAACTATGATTTCATCTGTATAATTCAGAAGATGCCTGCCGACTTTTTCAGCAATTGCACCTGCAACTGCTGCCATTGGGCCGACGCCTGCTGCAGCTGAAGCTTTGATCATCACTGAGGCTATTTCGCCTTCATCTCCACATGGATCTATCGGGTTAAGTGAGTGAAGAAAATTATCATGTTTACGGATATATTCTTCGAGTTCAGCTCTTGCCGATTTTAATACCTCATAGGCTTTATCATGGAGATTCACATCCGAGCGTATAAATAGATCGGTTGTGTCTATTCTGACATTGAAAGAGCAATTACTGTCACCGCTGTAATCCCGGTAGAATCTTGTTCTGTGTTTCATCTGTTTCGGCTGAATGGTGCTCCCGGAATCTGAATCTGCGGAACTCCGATGGTAAATCCCTGCTCGACCCATCCTTTTAAAACGTTCGCGATTTTTAAAGCTTTAGGGTAACTCGATAGAGGTGATGAAGGTATCGATCGTCCGTTCAGTGATATGTTTCCGGATTTAAGCTCGGCAAAAGTAACCTCTTTTATTATACGTACATCTCCATTTGGGTAGTCAATGCCGTAGTCAATAATCGGGGTTTTAATGTCGCTGTCGGTTAAACCTGTATAGTATGCAAGGTCTTCATTGAGTATCGGGATGGGAATGCCTATTCCGACCATTAATGAACATCCATATCCCGTGATGGAAGCGCCACGTATAAATTCGGTGTTCATTTCTTTCATGTCACCGGTTACTGCAATTGTCCCGGAACCTTCCATGACCATTCCGTTTTCATCACGTTTTCCGTTTGGTGAATGCTGCGTTCCCTGCCATGTGACCGCACCAACAGCACCGCCAAGGAAAATTTTAGTCCCCGTTCCAATAGTCCAGTAGTATGGATCATTCAGAAGCGGACTAAGCTGTCCTGCGCTTGAGTATGTAATGTTTCCCATGTCGGGTTTTAGAATTCCCATATATGTATATATCATTTTTTTCGAGCAGTTTACCGCTGTATTATAGTTCTGGTATGAGTTCCGCGGATTATATAGAAATGCGTTTCGAAGATCGTTTATTGTAATAGTCTTTTCATACTCTTTGAGAGGGTAACAGTCGGTACCGTAGCTTTTAGCTTTAATTTTAACGTGTCTCCCGGCGATTAAATCTTCAATTACGTGTCCCCCGCCATATGAGAATGCTCCGGGGTGAATTTTGTTTAGAGGATCATCTTCTTTAACCTGTGTTGCCCCGATATAGCAGTCAACGGCTGCGATTCCGGCATAAGCTTCAACATCGTTAAGCATTACTTTTGTTGTTCTTATCCGGGGCTTTGTATGTCCCATGTTCAGAAATGCTCCGGATGAGCACATTATTCCGAAAGTGCCGGTTGTAACAACATCAACTTTCTCAAAGGCTTTTTTTACACCTTCACTTTTTACAATTCCCGGCATTTCAGCCGCGGTAACGACGACTGCTTTACCTTTTTTTATTTTATCATTTATCTCTTCATAACTTTTCTTAATTTCAATAGAGCTCATCTGCTTCTCCTTGCGCAGTTAACCTTTTCCTGGGGATTTGCGCATAAATAATCTGTAACTCGAAAATGCTCTAAGGGTATATTGTATTCAACTATTTTTTTTATTTATTTCGTATGAGCCGGTTTTATATATAAAAAATACTTTAAAACAAAGCATTTTTAGTTATATTTAGCTAGATGTTATTTGCTGTATATTTATTCTTAATCCTGTCTTTATCGGGAGAAGAAGATATATTAACAATAAGGAACAAAAGTTGAACAAAAGAGGAATATATATGAAAAGATTATGTTTTGCGTTTATTGTATTTTTTATTGCCGTATCTGTCTCATTCAGTCAGATGCCGGGAGATACTGAATCTCTTACACCTTCAGATGTAAATTTATTTGTTAAATCTAAAGAGATTACAAAGATGATAAAAACTCTGAATTATATGCTTTTTAATCTTATGGATGAACAGCAGAGGGGTGAGTTTGTTGCCGGGAGAGATAAGTTCAGGGATAAAACAGGGATTGATTATTTCGATGAAAAATCTTTAAGAAATGCCGGCATCGATACAAGCAGGCCTGTATCATTTGCAAATTTTGATAAGGATAATATTATCAGTGGTACCGGAGAAGTGATGCTTATTTTTCTGCCGGTTTTAAATGAAAAGGAATTCCCTCTGAAATTTATTGAGTTGATGAAAAAGGCGAATGCCGGAAATCCGTTGGTAAGTATTACCTCTTTAACTTCCTCATATAAAAAGACAACTGTTTATCAGATGAAAGATGATCTGTATATTGCCAGTGCTAACGGATATCTCCTGATCGGATCTACAAGCGATATTATCAGAAGGGTTATAGATACCAGAGAGTCCCGAAGCGGCAGTCTTATTCTTGACGGGAACTATAAAGATTACCTGTCAAAAGGGAAAAACAGTTATGATCTGAATGCTTTTATGACAAAAAAATTTATTATGCAGCTTCGCGGAGCTTCACAGAAAACGGAAGAAAATTCCGGTATCTATTCTGTGAAGAATTTTATACTTTCACAAGGCGGATCCGCAGCATCTGATTTGAGTAATAGTTCTATTTTTGATACGGTTGATTATATCGCTGCCGGCGTCGGTCTGGATGGAAATAAATTAAGGATAAATGCCTCTGCTAAACTCACATCTGATAATCCCTATGTGGACATGCTATTAGGGTTTCTTAAAACCGGAGTTCAGGGAAAATCTCTCTATATCCCCTCCTCGGATACATCGCTGTTTATGTCGATGAACCTGAAGTATCTTGATAATCTTTGTAAAGGTGAAATTGAGTGGTGCGGGAAATATAATTTGTACAAAGAGCAGATTAAAAAAGATTGGGGCGTAGATCTTGAGAAGGATTTTATTCCATACCATACTGGAGGGATTAATCTGATCTCTCTTGATTCCGGCTCTTACGGAGGAATGGGTGATATTTTATTATTTATTCCCATGACGGATCCTAAAAAAACTGAAGAACTCTGGCAGAAAATGAGAAAGGGTGTTCAGGTTAAATACGGGAAGAATAAAAAATTCGGAGAGGAGAAGATCGGCAGCAGGAGAGGATTCTGGTATATAGATGAGAGCCAGATAAGATTTTTTGTAAGTTATGATCAGCGCGGGATTTATTTTGGGAACAGCTCAGGTCTGATGAAAAGCGCTCATACAGGTGTTACTGTGGAGACTGCTTCCAATATGGGGAATTATGGAAAAGTAATTAATGGGAATACTTTTTTTCTTCTTAATATAAAGAAGAATGCTTTTTTAAAGATGATGATGCAGATGAGAGCGCAGGGTAATCCTGATGTTGCAAAAGCGATAAACCGTATCGGCGAGATCTTTCTTTTTGGTGAAAAGAAGGACGGGCTTGTTTCAATGGATTTTGAAGTTGAGATTAAGGCGCCCGGTAATAAAAAATGAAATACGTTTTCGGGCCTGTTAATTCAAGAAGGCTTGGAGTTTCACTTGGAGTTGATATAGTTCCTTTTAAAGTCTGTTCTTTTAATTGTGTTTACTGCGAGTGCGGCGGTACAACTGAATTGACTGATGAAGTAAAAGAGTATATATCTTATGATGAGATCGCGGAGGAGATACGTCAGGTGCTGAGTAAAAAACCGGTTATCGATGTTGTTACTTTTTCCGGTTCCGGCGAACCGACTCTTAACAGCAGACTTGGTGATCTGATTAAGTTTATTAAAACTGGTTTTCCGGATTACAGGGTCGCGGTGCTTACAAACAGCTCTATGCTGCATAGGGCTGATGTAAGAGAGAGTTTGCTTGACGCGGATATAATTTACCCATCACTCGATGCGGTAAGTGATGAAGTATTTAAAAAGATAATGAGGCCTGTCGATGGGACAGATCCGGAGAGTATTATTGATTCTATAGCTCTTCTGCGGAATGAGTTTAAAGGGATAATCTGTCTCGAAATATTTATTATTGCAGGTGTGAATGATACAGACGATGAGCTTCGCAGATTAAAAGATGCGTGTATAAAGATTAGTCCCGATGAAATTCATCTTAATCATCTTGATAGGCCGGGAGCAGAGGAATGGGTAAAACCATCTGATCTCGAAAATCTGAATAGAATAAAATTGTTTTTTGATCCGCTCCCGGTAAAACTTGTGGGAAGAGTGCAGGGGGCAGAGAGTACAACTCATTATTTCGCAGAGTTTGAGAATTGTGTCTTCGATGCAGTTGGTAAAAATGGTTCAAATGCTGAAGAGCTTGCAGATCGGCTAAATATGCGCCTCTTCGATGTGTTGAGATCTTTAAAGAATCTGCTGAAGTATAAGAGAGTGGTTAAGATTACTAAAGCATATAGAGTATGTTACATCCTGTTGGACTATTCCGTGACCATATAATTAAAAACTATCCGGTCACAGCATTATAGCATTTTACGAATGAAATAGTATATAATCTGTCATTTCGAAGAAGCGATAGCGACTGAGAAATCTTTATTATACAGTTAACAT
>JBBRFT010000147.1:0-8543 GCA_038241375.1 Spirochaetota bacterium | reverse complement strand
TATGTTTCATTTATGGATAGACTGGGTGATACTTTCAAGTGGAAGGGGGAAGTTGTTGCAACAAATGAAGTCTCTGATATAGTAAGCAGGTTCGGTGTATTTGAAGACTGCAATGTCTATGGAGTTGCAGTTAATAAAACTGAAGGACGTGCCGGCATGGCGGCACTTACCATGCTTCCCGGAGAGAAGCTTGATCTGAAAAGGTTCGCGGCCTATGTGACAGAGAATCTTACAGTGTATGCACGTCCTCATTTTATCCGTATAAGAAAAGAGATAGATGCCACATCGAGTTTTAAACAGATTAAATCCAATCTCCAGAAAGAAGGATTTAATCCCAACGTAATAAAAGATCCATTATATTTTCTCGATCCGGAAAAGATTAAATATATAAAGATTACAAATAAAATTTATGATGATATAGAGAAGGGTGTTTATCGGTTCTAGTGGCTCCCTATCCGCCCTGTCGGGCACCTTCCCCATGATGAGATAGGGAAGGCGGAGTACTGTAATGTACGATGTTATTGGTTATCTGTCTGCAGAGAAACTTAAGCTTTGCCCCTCCGGGGGTGCGGGGGTTTTTCCCTAGAGATGTCGCTTCAGCGACAGAGGGTGCGGGGGAGTATATTCCTTGACAGAATTTTATACTGCTCGAAATTAATTATTTGAATAACCGGCAGTAATTATCTCCACTGGAGTTTTACATGAGAGTAAAACGGCTTAAAAAAATACTGAGCGAAAAACTGGGTTTTCCATATCTGATTACAGATCTGAATAATATTAAATATCTTACTGGGTACTCCGGATCTAATGCGTATCTGATTATAGATGAAAAAATATCATATTTTATCTCTGATTCAAGATATGAGGAGTATGTTAAATCTATTCTCCCGAAGAATTTCGAATTCATTCTGCAGACAGGAAGTACTCTGGATGCTCTCAAGGTCTTTTTCGGTAAACTTAATAAAAAGATTTTGTTTGTTGAATCACACAGTATGACATTATCTCAGCATGCTGATTTTAAAAAAGGGCTCAAAGGTTTAAAGATTATTCCTATGGAGGATGATCCTGTTAATCTTATCCGTATGGTTAAAGATGAAGGAGAAATCGCTATTCTAAAAGAGGCTGCTGTCATCACCGATGCCTGTTTTTATCATCTGTTGAAGTTTATAAAACCTGGAATGACCGAGTGGGATGTTGCTGTTGAAATTGAAATTTACTATAAAAAACATGGTTGTACAGCCTGTTCTTTTGATCCTATTGTTGCATCCGGTACCGGTTCATCCATGCCCCATTACGTCCCATCGATGACTAAAAAAATTGCAAAGGGTGAGATTTTACTTGTTGACATGGGATGTGTTTACAAAGGGTATAATTCAGACTTGACAAGAACTGTATTTGTGGAGAAAATTGATTCTGAACTTGAGAAGATATACAATATTGTCTATGAAGCTCAAGGAGCAGCTGTCAAAGCTGTCAAAGCCGGTCTCGATACTCAAAAGCTCGATAATGTTGCCCGTTCAATAATAACAGATTACGGATACGGCGAAAATTTCGGGCATGGTCTTGGTCATGGTGTAGGCATTGAAATTCACGAGATGCCCGCTGTGAAGAAAAACAGCAGTATAAAATTAAAGAAAAATATGGTCATCACTATCGAGCCCGGAATTTATGTATCGGGAATAGGCGGTGTAAGGATTGAAGATATGGTCCTTGTTACTGCTGACGGAAGTGAAGTGCTGACTAAATGTTCCAAAGAATTAATAGTAATTTAAGGGGTTTTTATGGTTTCAGTTAATGATTTAAAAAAGGGAATTGTTCTCAAACTCGATGGTGATCTTTTTTCAGTTCTCGAATATCAGCATGTTAAACCGGCTCGCGGAGCATCTTTTGTAAGAGTAAAGATGAGAAATGTGAGAAGGAGCACTGTTGTTGATAAAACATTCAGAGGCGGAGAAAAAATTGAAGATGTAAAACTTGTAAAAAGACCGATGCAGTATCTCTATGAAGAGGGTGAGGATCTTGTGTTTATGGATACTGAATCTTTTGAGCAGGAGTCTATTCCGAAAAAAGCTATCGGTGATGCTTTAATGTTTCTAAAGGAAGAGGATATTGTTGAAATTGCGATGTACGAAGGTGAAGCTGTAACTGTTGAGCCTCCGCAGTTTGTTGTACTTAAAGTAACATATGCGGAACCGGGACTTAAAGGTGATACTGCAACAAATGTACTTAAACCTGTTACTGTTGAAACGGGAGCAGAGGTTCGGGTTCCGATCTTTGTTAACGAAGGTGATTTTATCAAGATAAATACTCAGACTAAAGAATATGTAGAAAGGACTAAACAGCCCTGATATGGAATTTCCCGGCAAAATAGGTGAACTGATTAGTGAAAGTCCCGGTAAAACGGTCGGCGCAATTGCCGGCCTGATACTGGGTATTCTTGTTCTGATTTTCGGTGTTCTTAAAATGCTTGTAATTATTATTTTTATACTTCTGGGGATTATCATAGGTAAGATGGTTGATGACAGAAATTCTGTTATTGATGGAATAATGAATATCTTCAGAAGACGATAATCTGGAAGTATAAAATAAATGGCACAGTCAGCGGATAAAAACACCTTTCATCATCTGCACGAAGCATATAGATCTTTTCAGAAAAAGAATTACATCAACGCTATTATTATACTTGATCAGACCGGAAGTTCCGGTCACGAAGATCACTACGCGCTTTTCCTTCAGGCGGTATGTCTTCTTTATTCAAATAATTTTCCTGCAGCCAATAATGTCATGGAAAAAATTCAGAGGATTAATCCGTCGTATACCCCTTTTATTCAGCTTAAAACATTTCTTTCACTAAAGTCCTCCGTCAGCCGTGAAGACGCACTCACAGCTTATATATCGGCGCTTGAAAAAAACTCATCTGACAAACTTCTCAGGAAGGGGCTTCGTGCAGTTGAAGAATCTGGTGATTTCTATAAATACCAGAAAGAGGCCAAACTTTCAGATCTTGTAAAAATTCCCAAACCGGGTCAGAAGGAGAAATTTTTTAGACATGTCCGTTTCTCCCGCAGAAAAACGGCCGGCAGAGAGAAAAGGAGAATCCCTGCTTTCAATACTGTTTATGTTTTTTTTATTGTCGTTATTGTAATATCTTCTGCTGCTGCTGTAACTCTATATAATTACAGAGAACATTTGAATATTTTCGCTGATAAAGGAACAGTTAAACTTAACAGTGAGAGTCTTAGCAAAATTGATATGGTTGATATCAGCGGTTCGGGATACGGAATTATCAATAGAATTAATAAGGATAAAACACCGGAGTTCTATCCGTCGGGAGATACTCTTCTGAATGATTTCAGCGAAGCGCGTCAGCTTATTAAAAAAGGATATTTTAATAAGGCTATAATTATTCTAAATAAAATTACAAACAGTAATGCAAGTTTTCCTGTTAAGGAGAAAAGTGATTTTCTTATAAGATTTATAATGGAATCTGATGAAAGGGTTTATGAAGAAATTGATCTGAAGCAGATAAATACTAAACCTTATCTCTATAGAGGGAGTGCAGTCAGGTTTACCGGAAAGGCTGCGAATGTAAAAGAGATGAAGGGTGGGAAGGTTTTCTCGCTTATGATCGGATATGACGGAGATAATTTTAAAGGTGTGTGTGAGATTTTTGATTCATCCAAAAGTCCGGTTAACAACGGTGATATTGTTGAAGTGCAGGGCCTGTTTATACTCAACATCGGCCAGGCGGGCGCGCCATATATTACTTCGGAAAAAATTATTGTGAAATAAGTCTGCTGCGTCATGTCAGTCCGTATAACACGGAAATGCCATGACGCATAGGAGCTTTATCTGCTTTTAATTCTTACAATAGCGTTATGCGCCGCCTTCCTCACATCATCTTTTTTATCGTCAAGCGCCCATTCAAGCGCAATCACTGCTCTAGCATCTCCGATACTTTCAAGTGTATGTACAGCTTCAAGTCTTACTTTCCGGGACCGGTCATTCAGAAGTTTTTCGACAAATTCCACTGATAACGGATTTTTAAAGACAGCTATAGATTTCAGTGCTTCAATGCGGACTTCTCTGTATTTATCTTTACATCCAAGGTGAAGAAGGGACAATCCCTCACGAATCAACTCCTCACCTATTTTCTGTACGGTCTGTTTACGTACAGGTTCTCTATCGTTCATGCCGTTAAGCAGAGTTATAAACCTTACATCGTTTGCTGCAATCTGTGCGGTAACATAATCTATTTTTGACAGATGACGCCGGGCCGCGAAAACAACATCAATATGTTTATCCGCAAGTAATCCGATGAGATAATCTATTACGTCATCTCCGCCGATTGTGAAAAGTGTATTTGCTGCGCAGAGCCTGACTTTGTGGTGTTTTTCGTTAAGACACTCTGCTGCATAAGGTATAAGGTGCCGGCTCCCTGTTGCTTCTGCTGCGGCTAGAGCCTGTAGTTTAACTGATTCTTTTTTATCGTGCAGTCCGTGCATGATTACCTGTAAAACTTTTTCATCATCACATTTTCCATTCCTGGTGATAATTTTAAGAAGATCATTTTTTTCATCTGTAGTACCTGAAATGATAATGTCATTGAAATTATCTGATACGGAGTTGTCTCCCATTTCTGCAAATTTCAGTGTAGCGGCAGTTTTCACTTTACGCGAACGGTCATTAGCCATCTCTTTAAGCCTTAGCATGATTTTTTCATTCAGGTTGGTTCCGCCGGCAAGCGCGTTGAATGCGGAGTATCTTACATCGGCTTTTTTGTGGTTAAGACAGAGCATTAATCCGTTTACATCGTTCACTTTTTCTAATTTACCAACATTTGCTGTAAATAACATCATATCGTACCTCTCCGTTAATGTTTATAAATCAGGTCACACTCTGTTTAATTCATACATCATTCTATTCTGATTAAATCAAAACATAGTATAATCTTAAATTCATCGTAAATATACATCTGTTTATTCTTTCTGTAAATGGGGGGGATCACTTATAATTCTGTGGTGAACGGCTACACCGTTTATAATTTTCCGGCTACAGATATTTTTAAATCGGTTACAACATGGCTGCGGGAGATGAGGGGCTTGTACACATTTATAACTGTTTACGTAATGATTAGAACTAAATTGTTATCATTCCTGTTATCTCCTCCCGCTCCGATACAATGAGCTGAATATTCCGGATATACATTTGTTCATTTGCTGTGAGTCCAGCTTTTACTGTTTCATGTGCTGTATCCGGATGATTATTTTCTCTGCTCAGATGACCTAGTATAATATACTGCAGATTTTCGTGAAGTAATTCACATATCAGCTTCCCTGACATTACGTTTGACAGGTGACCTTTATCGCTAAGAATTCTTTTTTTCAGATAATAGGGGTAGTCTCCGCTTTTCAGCATCTCTATATCGTGGTTTGATTCAATAAACAGTACATTTGAATTTTTAAGTTTTTCTGTGATGTAGCTGTCGTAGCATCCGAGGTCTGTTGCAATGCTGATCTTTTTTTTATCTTTACTTAATGTGTAGCAGAGCGGCTGTACCGCATCGTGTGATATGCTGAAGGGGTGTATTATCAGGTCCTTTATCGTGAAGTCGCAGTCGGGTGAAATTTTATTAAATAAATTTGTATCAATAATCCCGGTCAATCCTGATGTCGTTATTTTTTCCCATGTAAGCTCCGATGTATATATGGGAATATTGTATTTTCTGGAAACGACTCCAAGACCTTTTATGTGATCAGAGTGTTCATGCGTGATAAGAATCCCGTCGATACTTTCCGGATTAACTCCAATCATATCAAGTCCGGCTTTTAATTTTTTACCGCTTATGCCGGAATCGATGAGGATGTGAGTATCGCTGCTCCCTACATATATGCAGTTACCACTGCTGCTGCTTGCAATGCTGCATATTCTCATCATATAGGATTCTACCTCATGCCGGATTTTTGTGATACGAATAAATTTTAATCCCGTAATATATTTTTTAGTGTAAAAATTATATATCCCCGGCGTCTTCGGCGGCGGGATAATAGATTATTTTTCCATAAAAAAGTTTGGAAATTATTGGATTAAGAATACATTATATAATTTCTACTCAATGAGTCTACTGAAATTTTATAAAATTAGATTATGCTGCTCCTCAAATTAAAATATTTGACAAATTCCGAATCGGGATTTATTATAATGTAATTAATCTGATATAAAATCGGAGGCTCCATGCAGAAAGACGGATTTAAACTATTTATAAGAATTTTATTAACTGCGGCACTTGCTTTTATCGTAACGGATCTTTATGCCAGAGCCGGTGGGGCCGGAGGTGATTCAGGCGGTGGTGGAGGGGATGGCGGAGATATACTTTATCTTGTCTATGTCATTATTCAAATACTAATTGAGCTCCCTTTCCCATTAAATATAATAGTCGCAGGGATAATTGTCGGCGGTTTTGTAATATCTGCAATATATACCAAAAAAGCTGTTAAACAGAAAACTATATTTAATCAGCTTCCAACCGGTGAACAAGTCAACAGCGTAAAAGGATTTGAAAAATTTATTCAGAACAATCCCGATTTTGATGAAGAGAGTTTTAAAAACAATGTAAAGACTGCTTTTCTTGATATTCAGGATGCATGGCAGTATCAGGATTTATCAAAAGTCAGGAAGTTTATTTCCGATGGAGTTTACCAGCGTTTTAATACTCAGTTTAAGATGATGAAACTGCTTCAGCAGACTAACAAAATCGAAAATATTAAAATAAAGAATATCTACATAGATAAAATTGAGAATGACGGATTGTACGATATAATACATACAGCTGTCCATGCTTCAATAAGTGATCATTTTATCAGCAGACTCGATTCGTCTCTTAATTCCGGCGGGAGTGAGGAGTTTGTCGAGTATTGGTCATTTCTGAAAAAAAGAGGAAAGAAGAGAGTAGATCTGTATAATAGTGATTCATGCCCTAACTGCGGATCACCATTACCTGCAGATATGGGAGAGGTTAGCCGCTGTGAATCATGCGGTACACTTACAAACTCCGGTGAATACGACTGGGTACTCTCTGAAATCACTCAGGCTGATGATTATATAAGTGCGCATCCGAAACTTGCTAAATCTGAAAATCTTACTGAAAAAATCCGCAAAATTATAAATGAAAATGATGATTTTTCGGTTCAGCTCGTGGAGGATAAGGCCAGTAACGGCTATCTTCAGATACTGACTGCAATGGCTTATAAAGATCCATCTATCATGAGAAGATTTGTAAGCGATAAAGTTTTTAATGATATCAATATAGATGAAACGGAGCTTATCACTGCGTATAACAGAATATATTTAAATGACGTTTTTCTAGTTGGAATTTCGGAAGAGTCGAATAGGAATATTCTTCATATAGCGGTTAAATCCTCATATCAGAGAATAGAGATAGATAATAATAACAAAATCCGGAAAATTGATGAAGCTGTTGTTTCCCGCAATGAAGTTGTATTTATGAGTCGTGATAAAAATGCTGCAGAATCAAAGGGTTCTCTTTATGCTCACAGCTGTCCGAGCTGCGGAGCTCCTGTGGAAAATTCGCTCAGTATCAGCTGTGCTTATTGCGGCTCAATTATGAACAGTACAAGTACAGAGTGGATAATAACTGATATTATGCCGCTCTCTTCATACAATGAATGGCGTGATTCAAATAAATCCGATTTGTCATATAGTGTTGATACAGGACTTATCGATAAACTCTATGATGTTCGTGATTTTGCTTTTAACAATGTTATGCTTGTAATTGCTTCGGATGGTGTCTTTGCAGATGAAGAGGTGCTATTTTCAGAAGATCTTGCTGAAAAATGGGGATACAGTGTAGAAAAGATTAAACCAATTTTTGCAATGGCCCGCAACAGTCAGCTTGTAATACGGATGCCCGATGACCGAAAAAAGCAGATGAAGATTTTTAAATTGATGAAGAAAGCTGCAGAATCGGATAAAAAAATATCCATCGAAGAACAGAAACTTCTTGATTACATCAAATCGGAGTACGGCCTTGAAGACAGTGACGCAGCTTAGTCTTGTAATTCCCCTCCTGTTACGGGAGGGGAATGTTTAAATCCAATCTATTACTCTTTATCCGGTCGGACTTTAAACTGGATCTCATCTTTATATTTTACATTTTTTATATTAGGCAGAGCCGCAATCTTTTTCATTACATCAAGTCCGGCTTTCTCAAAATTTTTCATCATTTTTTCTGTAACTTCAAATGGCGTATCCATAGAAATCCCGAGTTTAGCTGATCGCAGTTTCCATCCGCGTGTAAGGTCCGATCCGCCGACAAGATTTATCGGTGCGATGTAATCTCCCGGTCTCATGTACGCTTCAAAATATTTAGGATTAATATATTTCAGAACCACCGATCCGTCTGGATCGATATATGAACGTGATCCTTCCGGGAATATAAGAAAACTTTCACCAAGAACTTTTTTGAAAAGATTATAATCTTCTAAACTGAAGTCCTTCATATTTTCAGAGAAATTGTATGCTTT
>JBBRFT010000146.1:0-8550 GCA_038241375.1 Spirochaetota bacterium | reverse complement strand
GTATCTGAAAAATAAACTGCAACATTCTCAATCGCCGGATCGTATATTGAAAAAAAATTGACATGCTTCTGCAGATTCAAATGATTGTAAAAAATGGAGTAATAATAAATATCATGAATAATAAAAAAACCCCGATTATAATAGACGAAAAGTTCTGCAACGGATGCGGCCGATGTGTTTTTGTATGCACAATGGGTGTAATAGAAATGCGCGATAAACCGGTTAATGATAAAACAAAAATTGCAGTTGTAGTGAAACCGGATTCATGCATGTATTGTGAAGCATGTGTAATTGACTGCAAGAGAGGAGCCATAAGTCTTAATCCACAATCGGGGAGTCTTAATATAGAAAAAATTTCAGATCTTATACTGAAGAAAAAGAAAAGCGGTTTTAAATTCTGGAAGAAATAAAACTCATAAATAATCGGCCTCTTTCCTCACAAATGGAACATAGGCCAAATCCATTTTAATAATATGATTTTCCCACCATTCCCTTAATTGCTTATCAACATCAAGAGCCAAATAGTTGTCCCCGCCTTTCTTTTTATAATTGGCCGACATCTCTGAGATCAGTTTCCTGAATTTTTCATGCTGTTCAAAATGCCTTTTAATATCAGGATAATTACAATCTCTAAGAAGTTTCTCCTCTGCTTCAAGATGTTCAATTATATAAGACTTAAGATATTCCAAAATACCCTTCAACTCATGAGTTGCCGACCCGTTATATATGGCAATCTCAAGCTGATCTATCCTTTCAAACAACTCACGGTGATGTTCATCAATCAATTTAATACCAGTTTCAAGTCGGCTATTCCATTGCCACTTTTCCATGCTATATCCTCTGAAGAATTGATATATTTCATTAAAAAATATAATATCTTTAATAATTAAAAAAAATAATTTATATTAAAAATAAAATTATTTTGCTTTATTTTATATTACGAAAATATATAATTTTAGAATTATATTTATTTCTAAATAAATATAATTAAAAGGAGTATCCCCCCCTCCTCCGTATTAAAATACAGGAATATGTTTTTCATTGACAGCAATATCAATCGGATAGCTATCTATAAAAAACAAAAATTAATATTTCATTTCACAGGAGTATCGAAAATTAAAACTGAAAATAGAATAAACCGCTGCAGACCCGGATTCGGCGCATCATGTTCTTTCTGCTGCGGAAGTCATAATTACACAATGTCCCCCGAATGCATTGAAGATTTATTTATCGATAGAGATATTAATCCAATGAAACGAATCTCAAAGCACCCGGAGGATTCAACAGAAGAAAAACTTGTAAAAGAGGGGATGCAGTGCGCACATGTAGGTATATCAGATTCCGAGCCTGGCATTGTGGGATGTTTAACCTACCATGATGATCATAAAAATTCCGGATTTGAGTCTTTTTTTACCGGTACATGCAAACATTTTCTATGTGTCGCCTGGAATGAGCTGACCGATCGGCAGGTTCTTTTCGCTGCAGAACTAATGAAAGACTGGTACTACTACAGTCTTCTGATTAACTCTCTGGAAATTCTTATGGATTTATACGCGGAATATGAAAGACCGGAGGATGTACCGGCAGAAGTGCTTTATGATCTTAAAATTGAACTTGTTAGAAATCTTATGGAAGATGATCTGATCTAAAGTTTAAATTTGTCTTTAACGATTATATTAAAACAGATTTATTAAAAACATCTTCCCGTCACCGGTGGCGGGAAGATGTTTTTTTTTGTATTACGTTAAATTTAAATAATTTTTTATTCAGAATATTCAGATAATACATTAGCTGCCACTACCAGTCTCTGTATCTCCGATGTACCTTCATAAATTTCAGTTATACGTGCATCTCTGTAAAGTCTTTCGGCAATGTAATCTTTAACATAACCGTATCCGCCATGAACCTGTATACACTTGTGCGCGCAACGATGTGCGCATTCAGACGCATAGAGTTTTGCCATTGCCGCATATTTGCTTACAGGTTTACGATTCTTACCGTTTTTATCAAGCATGGAAGCAGCCTGATAAACAAGGAGTCTTGCAGCCTCTACCTCAGTTGCCATATCAGCTATCATCCACTGAACTGCCTGGAGTTTACCGAGTGATGCACCGAACTGCTCTCTCATGTTAGCATATTTTGCCGCCTCCTCAAGTGCAGCCTGTGCGATACCCAAAGCCTGTGCGCCTATTCCGACACGTCCGCCGTCAAGTGTATGCATAGCAATTTTAAAACCGTCTCCCGATGCACCGAGAATTCTATCTTCTGGTATACGACACTCATCATAAAGCATTTCCGTTGTTGATGAAGCGCATATTCCCAATTTATCTTCAACTTTTCCGACTGAAAATCCCGGATCACCTTTTTCAATGATGAAAAATGCAGAGTTTTTATTCTTCTGTCCGGCCTTATCTGTTACTGCAAGAGTAACATGTATGTCAGCATATTCACCATTAGTTATAAAATTTTTACTACCATTAAGATTATAAATATTCCCTTCTTTTATTGCAGTTGTTCTTGTACCTCCGGAATCTGACCCTGCTCCCGGTTCTGTCAATCCGAAAGCACCGATGTGCTCGCCAGTACAGAGTTTAGGGAGATACTTTTTCTTCTGCTCATCTGTTCCGAAATAGTAAATCGGAGATACACAAAGAGAATTATGAGCCGAAACAATAACACCTGACGATGCACAGACCCTGGAAATCTCTTCTACTGCAATAGCATATGAAACATAGTCCATTCCAGCTCCGCCATATGTATCCGGATAAACAACACCCATGATTCCAAGTTCCCCGAGTTTCCTTGTTGTTTCGATGGGGAATTTATGAGTTCTATCTATTTCAACGGCCTGTTCTCTCAATTCCTTCTCTGCGAATTCCCGGCACATCCCTCTCACCATCAATTGCTCTTCACTTAATTCAAACATAATATTACCTCTTTAAAATATTATTTAATATAACATAATTATATATATTATATTAAATATCGCAATAGCCGACAGTCATGCTGTTATGTGGTCGAATTAATTATTTTACAGTAACCGAAGAAGTCCGATATTTATAAATAAGAATTCAGCGATACTATCTGCTGAATTCTCTGTAAAAATTTCGTGCTTCAGAAGTAAGAAGAAACACCGAGGATAAAATAAACAGAAAAATACTACCCCCTTTAATTATAAAGGGAGTCAGTGACGAAAAGTTACCTGACTGAATGAGAAGATATAGTTCGACAGCAATCATCACAGACATTGCGATATCATACGCAACAGTAAAAATTCTGCCCCAGTTTTTCATAGAGTAAACAAGAAAACATACAAGCATACCCATAGTCATATGCAACAATGAAATATGTCCGGTATAAGAAGCATTTGAAATTAAAAAAAACATCCATGAAAAAATTACCAGCGATATCCCATAACGAATTGTCTTAGGATAATCTTTAAACGAAATATTAGACGGTTTCATGCTAACCTCCTCTGAAATAATATTTATTAAAAATTCAGATCAATCATTTTTTAAATATCTCTGTTTGATAAAAAAAGCAACACCTTCTGCCAAAGGTTTATCAATCTTAAACTTTAAATGTCCGCTTATCTCTTTTTTAATTTCATCAATCCCTATTATCTGTATCCCGTTAAATTCTTTAATATTTGATCTGGATACTTCGGGTAAAACCAAAACCGGTTTCGGCATAATCTCCGCCCCACCGAATCCCTTTTTTACGACAATGTTGACAAGATGAGAAATTCTCCATAATCTGGAAGTAATAGTTTCAAGACTAGTCTCACCGGCGTGAAGAGCTCCGTCTATAATTTTCAACTCGCCATTATCACGGATTTTACTTACAACAAAAACTCCATTTTCCGATACAACAAGATGCTCAACATGAAATAGTTCAAAACTGAAGTCATTTATAATGAAATATGAATCATCCAGTTCACCCAGCTTTTCAATTACCTTAATATTCTGTGCTAAATCTTTTTCGAACTCCGCCCTGTTGAAAATCTTTTTCCACCCCATGGGATTCAGTTTATAAAGGACTAAAATCATCACTGACGCAATTACAGCTGCTATAGTGAATATCGCAGTTAAATCTGATTTGAGATCATCTGAAAAAAACAGCATTATAGCTATAAGAGCAAAACCGGTAATAAGAGTAAAACCCATCTGTCCAAATACCGACTTACCGCTTTTATCTTTTGGATGCCCCTCTATATATGCCATCTTGAACTCCTCTATCAGATTATTTTTTTTAAAAATCACCGTGATGTTTTATAAACATCACGGTGATACTGATTCAAAATTTTACCAAATACATTTTATCTGCCAGTATTAGCTTTCATGTGCTCTTCAACTATTTTAGCAATTACTTCAGGTGAATCAAGAGGAAATACTGCCTCTTCAGGAGTATAAGCCATTTTCCACTTGTTTCCGGCATACTGCATAATAACAAGTAAGAGTGCCGCGCCAAGTCCCCATGCTGCTCCTCTTGTTGCAACTATCGCACCTGCAACACCGGCGATACCTAAATCATTAAAGCCTCTAGACTTAAGAACACCAACACGTACACTTACATATCCCTGAATCATCATTGTAGATGCAAGACCTACTCCAAGTATCGGTTTAACTGAAGCAACGATCGGAGCAATAAAATATCCAGTCCATGTTCCCCATCTGAAAGAACCCGCTCCTGAATTGATTGATTCCATCGCTGCTGGACCATTTTTATAACGGTCAGATACAACAACCTGCATTGCAGCCCAGAGAGGTCCGCACATTGAAATATCCGGTCCAAAAATACTCATAAGAATGTTTCTTCCGCCAAATATGATGTGAGATCTGTTCGGATTATAGTTAACATCTTCATCAGGTCTGTATTTCTGTGCATCTTCAAGAAGCGCTTGAGTTTGTAGAACATCACCGAAAATTACTATGTATGCACTTAATACCATAGGTATTGAGCTTAAAAAGAGTGTTGCACTCGGGAATGGTATATTTCCAAGTATAGTAAAATCACGGAACAGAGTTGTGAAATCCGGTCTTGAGAAGAATGCTATACCGGCATAATCGGGCCATGAGAGTTCACCAACAAGCGGTCCGACGAATATTGCGAGTAAAAGAGCCGGCATCATACCAAGATTTCCAAGATAGTATGCCCACTTGTGTTTCTTTTTGAATACTTTAAAACTTTCTGAAAATAAAAGATAAAATGCTAAACCAACACATATTGTTATTGTCCATGGGTTTGCATCAAAACTTTTAAGCCCTTTCCCGGGTGTGAAGATCATAATTATCGCAGCAAAGCCTGCTCCAAGAAGTACAGCTGACTGCACAGCATTAGGTATCAGCGAGATAAACTTTCTTGCTACCCCTGTAACACCTAGAAGTACACAAAAAATACCAAACATCATCTGAAATGCAATAAGAGCCTGCATACGCTCAACGCCAGGTGCGAAAGTTTCGCAATAAGCTACAAGCAGCGGAATAGCAGGTGTAACCCATCCCGGAACAACGGGATCACCGAAAGTTACATGCGCCAGATAAAGTGTACCGTTAAGAATAACGATGGCAAGCGCCACTTCAAATGACATCCCCAGTTTACCTGTAAGAATAGGTATAATGGAGAGACAGACTGTACACATAAGAAGACCCTGCAGATAATCTGCAATCTCAAACCTGTAATGAATAAACGGAAGTCTGAGTGTTAATGGACCCATTGGGATACCGGGCTGAACTTTGCCGTACTCCCTGATTCTTCGAATTCCCATACTATGCTCCTTTTATTAATATAATATATTATTAGACTTTTTACAACTTGCATTTTTAAACAAACATACTTCTCAGCTGAAATTTTCCGGAAAATAAAGAAACCTTCCGGTTTATCAGAGCTAAATAGATTGTTTGTATATTTCAAAAAAACTTTTTGCCAGCTCCTCTTTGAAATCAGGATGAGCTATCTTTATCAAAGCTCTGGCACGCTCTACAACAGATTTCCCCTTGAGGTCTGCTATACCATATTCAGTAACTATATAATGAGTATCTGTTCTCGGAGTTGTAACTGATGCTCCTTCATCTATATGCGAAACTATACGTGAAAGTTTTCCGCCTGCCGCAGTTGAACTGAATGCAAGTATCGACTTCCCGCCTTTTGACCATGATGCGCCTCTTACGAAGTCAAGCTGACCGCCAGTTCCGCTGTACTGTTTATAACCAATCGTATCGGAAACAACCTGTCCGGTAAAATCGATCTGAAGAGCTGAATTGACAGAAACCATATTGTCATTCCGTGCGATTATTGCAGGATTGTTTACATAGCTTACTGGATACATCTCAACGAGCGGATTATTATTAACAAACTTATAAAGTTTCTCGGTTCCCATAAGAAAGGTTACCACCATTCTTCCATGATGAAAATTTTTCTTTGAACAGTTTATGACTCCTTTCTCCACTAGATTCACAACTCCGTCAGAGAACATTTCGCTGTGAATTCCGAGATTTTTCTTGTCTGTAAGAAAATTAAGTATGGCATCAGGTACTGCACCAATACCCAACTGCAGACAATCACCATCATTGATAAGTTCTGCTATATTTTTACCGATCATCTCATCAGTTTCAGATAGTACGGGAGGATTAAGTACTGCAGGCTTAGTATCAGTTTCGACGATATAGTCTATTTCAGATATATGTATCATCGACTCACCGTAAGTTCTGGGCATGTGGGGAGATACTTCT
Organism: Spirochaetota bacterium; assembly: GCA_038241375.1. Lineage (GTDB taxonomy): Bacteria > Spirochaetota > UBA4802 > UBA4802 > UBA5550 > WRGT01. The sequence continues at coordinate 1,819 of JBBRFT010000146.1, read as the reverse complement.
GCAATCACAATTTTTGCGCTCTCAGTTGCCGGCTTAGTGTAGTCAACGGACACGCCGTATGAACAGAATCCATGTTCATCAGGGAGAGATAGCATTATCAATACTACATCAACAGGGAGTATCTTTTCAGTAAACAGTGATGGTATCCTGCTGAAATGACATGGAGTAAAGAGTGCACGCCCTTCATGTATGGCTTTTCTCGTAGGTCCCCCTGCAAAAAGAGCGTTATGAGTAAAATTTTCTGAATATTCAGGATTGCAATATTCACCTTTCCCCATGGCAACCATGTGGACAATCTCAACATTTTTATAAGAGGATGCGTTTCTTACAAGCGCATCAACAAGCACTTTCGGTTCTCCAGCTGCATGTCCGAATACGACTCTATCACCGGATTTTATTTTACCAACAGCTTCATCCGCTGTCACAACCTTACTTTTATAAACTTCCTTCCAGCTCATTTAATTCCTCCTCACTTCGGCTTCACTCAGTGACAGTACATATTACTCAGTGATCCTATTTTCATTCAGCGGCTAAACTTTACGCCGGGTAACAATTATATCCGCCTGCTGAGCGGAGCCGAAGCATAACCATTACACTTCTTCAATAACTTGCGTCTAAAAATTAAAATCATCTGCATCCGCTTCACTGTTTATTATAATAATCCTATGCTCATCGATCCCAGAGAGATCAGCACATGCTGACCCGCATCCCATTAAAACAATGATAAACTCAGCTTCAGGATCAGTATATGAAACAAACTCTGCTTCCTCTTTAAATCTCTCTTTTATCCTTTCAGCGGCTGTAATTCTGTCAAAAGAAGGATTACAGCCGCCGCAGTATTTAACACCTATCTTCAAAGAACCTTTACTCGACAATTCCACTAAGTTTTTTTGCTGTCTTAATCTTTTCAGCCATGTTAACCTGACGGGCTATCATAATCCTCTGAGCCTGAGGTGAACCTGCACCATGCATAGACTCCGTTAGATATCCAACAGCTGCTGTTCCAAGAGTTATGTTTTCAATAAGTCTTAGAATTCTCATTCTGTTTTCAGTGGTAACATCAGCTCTCCCCTTGAAATACTTCTTAACATAGTGACCAATTTCCGGTGAATTCAGATCATCTTCAGATGGCATAGTAACCATGAGTCCGCCAGCTATATCCTGCGCAAGTCTTGCAATTTCATATGGAAATCTTGTAACATTCTGTTTGCATACATTTGCAAGAAGTACGTTTACAAGATATGTACCAGAAGGCTGTTTGCTCCCCTCCTGAGCACAAGCAAGAGAACCGCAGAAAAGAGTTTCATTCAGATGGTTCATCTCAATAATTTTGTCTTTAACGTGAGAAGCTTTATTTGCTCCGTTATAATCGGCGGCAACCTGTGTTGCTCCTATAAGCACGTCACCCACTCCGACTTTACATGCATAACTCTGTCTGTGATAAGACGCGAAATTTTCCACAAGTTCACCGGCGAAATCGAATTCTTTGTACATGAACACTCTGTCCCATGGAACAAATACTTTTTCAAAAACAACAAGAGCTTCATGACCTCCGAAAGTCTGGTTCCCTCTGTCAATCAATCCTTTCTCCATCTTACGCGTATCGCATGACTGACGTCCGTAAATGTATGTTATTCCTTCAGAATCAGACGGAACAGCAAAAGATACAGCATAGTCCTTATCTTCTTCTTTCATAGATATAGTTGGCATTACAATAATCTCGTGAGAGTTAACTGCTCCGGTCTGGTGAGCTTTTGCGCCTGTGACAATAATACCATCTGCTCTCTCTTCAACAACATGAAGGAACAGATCAGGATCG
>JBBRFT010000145.1:0-8574 GCA_038241375.1 Spirochaetota bacterium | reverse complement strand
ATGGAATTTACAGCAATTCTGACAGACAGCTGATCCAGGTGGAGGTATCCGCCCTTGTAGATGAAGTAGATAGAGTTGCCTCTCAGGCTGAGTTTAATAGATTCAAAATCCTGATGGGGGAATTCTCAAAGGTAAACCCTAGGGCGAGCATGTGGTTTCATATGGGAGCCAATCAGAACCAGAGGGAGAGAGTTTACATTGGAACAATGACTGCTGCATCTTTTAAGTTTAAAGATGGAACAGGAAAAATTTCTTTATCTCTTGAATCTCCTGAAGGTGCTAATGGTGCAATTGGAGTTCTCGATGACGCACTGCAGAGACTTTCAAAACAGAGAGCAGATCTCGGTGCCTATTACAATAGGCTCGATTTTGCCGCAAAAGGACTTATGAATGCCTATGAGAATATTCAGGCGTCTGAGTCCCGTATAAGAGATGCTGATATGGCTGAAGAGATGGTTAACTTCACCAAAGATCAGGTTCTGGTACAGAGCGGTACAGAAATGCTCGCGCAGGCAAATGGAAGCAGTCAGTCTGTCCTCAGGCTGCTTGGCTCACTCTAGATTATGCATTATACAGTTGAAGAGGCGCATCATTGTGCTTGTTCTTTGAAAATTAACCGGTTCTCGTGCTCCCCTGGCGGAACCGGATTGTTTCATTTCCTTGCAAACATGCCGGTTTTCCGGCAGTTTGTGATGCCGGGAGGGCATCATAGACTGCCGGAGAGTTTCCGGCAGTCTTGGTTGCATGGATTATGGGCAGTCCGGCAACATTAAAAGGAGAAAACCTTCGGGCTTAACGGCCCCAGACGTCAGCATGATGTTGTGTCTGAAAAACCTTAGCTGTATAAATAAAAGAACGACAGCTTTGAAAAAACCAAGGGAGGGTTAACATGAGAATCAATCATAACATGAGTGCCATATTTGCTAACAGGCAGATGCAGAACGTTGCTTCAAGACTTGATAAGTCTATCGAAAAGCTGGCGTCCGGCGAGATGATTAACCGGGCGGGAGATGATGCTTCAGGGCTTGCCGTATCTGAAAAGATGAGAACTCAGATAAACGGTCTTATGCAGGCGGAGAAGAATGCGCAGAACGGTATTTCTTTTATACAGGTCGCGGAAGGATCATTTCAGCAGCTTAACGATATTATTCAACGCGTACGGTCTCTGGCAGTTCAGTCTGCTAACGGAATTTATTCCAATAGCGACAGAACTCAGATTCAAGTGGAGGTCTCTCAGCTTATTGATGAGATTGATCGTATTTCCACATCTGCTGAATTCAACAGGCTGAAGATGCTTACGGGGGCATTTGCTAAAACAAGCAAAACCGCAAGCATGTTTTTCCATGTTGGAGCAAACAGTAATCAAAGGATCAGGGTCTTTATAGGAACCATGAGTTCCAGAGCTTTGAATTTAATGGAAGACACTAGAAAACGTACAATTTCAACGGTCGGGCAGGCAAACTCCATGATAGGTTTTGTTGACGGGGCTTTAGAGAAGCTCAATAGACAGAGGGCAGACCTTGGAGCATACTATAACAGAATGGAGAACACGATCAAATCTCTTTCTCTTAATTATGAGAATATGATGGCCGCTGATTCAAGAATACGTGACGTAGATATGGCAGCAGAAATGGTTAATTTTACAAAGGACCAGATCCTTGTTCAGACTGGTGTTGCGATGTTGGCTCAGGCGAACTTCAAGCCTCAGCTTATTATGAAACTGATCGAATGAGGAATTTTTTTAGTCAAGCAACCGGCAGTGCGGTTTTATGACACACCCTCTCCGGTCCGGGAAACCGGAGAGGGTACAATTTTTTTGAACAGGAGGAGTTGATGGTTAAAGCAGTCTAATTATACATGGAGGTATAATATGAACGTTATAAATTTTGTAGAACAATTTCAAACTAAAGTAGGGATCTCCGGAAAAGGATTTCATGGGGATAAAATTGCTCCTCAGGCAAAAACTGAACAGGTTCATCTTGAGATGAAGAATAGTGATCCTGAAGAAGTCAAAATAGCTGTGAGTGAATTAAACAAGTTAAGCGTAAACTTTAAAGAGAAAGTAAGGTTTTCACTTGATGATAAAACAAACAGAGTCATACTCAAAGTGATGGATAGGGATACCAATGAAGTAATCAGCGAGATCCCGGGTAAATACTCCATCAAACTTCTTGAACATTTCAAGGAGCATATGGGCCTGTTTGTAGACGAATCCAGATAGTTTAAACTGGATATTTATTGTCTTATTTTGAAGTCGTAGTAAAATACGAAGGGTCGGAGAATTATACTTTTTTAACAACTGCAAATGCGATTATTTATAATAGTTGATGTACCCATGCTTCGAAATACCCGGGCAACCCTCTGGTTCTCAGTACTTTTTTAATGATATTCAGATAATTCTAATCGTATTACAGACTGAACCCTATCTCCCCATGTCTTTATTTTTTGTCATTTTTATGTCACTTTATTCTAATAAATAACTCAAATAATGCCGATAGTATCTATAGAGAGTGATATGTTTTTTTTCTCTTTATTTATTAGTTTCTGGCAGGTATTAGGTATATATTGAATATATCTGTTTTCTTTAATCTTAAAAGTCTTAAAAAGTCTGAAAGGGGGAGATGATGCCGGTTACAATGGGCGGAATGGCATCGGGGATGGATACCGATTCCATAATAAGTAAGCTTGTAGAAGTTGAAGCGCAGCCGATAAAGCAGCTTCAGAGAGGCAAACTTGTTAATAACAGAAAAAAAGAGGCTTTAAACAAGCTGAGTTCGACACTAAAGGATCTTGACAGTAAAACGAAAGATCTTTATGGATTTAGAGCGTCTTATGACGAAAAAAAGGCCGTTTCATCTAATCCGGCTGTTATTGATGCTGTGGCATTTAAGCAGGCAGACATTGGAATTAAAAAAATTGAAATTCTCCAGCTTGCCTCTTTTCATAAAATTTCTACTGATAAAATTGATATAGATAAGAAACTCCCTTCCGGAAAAGTAATAATTGATGTAAATGGTGTTGAAAAAACCATCAGCTTTAAAGGGGGTAAGCTTAAAGCTCTGAATGAAGCAATAGGTGAAGAGGCTTCCGATATTGTTTCATCTGATTATGTAAATACCGAAGAGAAGAGTTATATAATTGGACTCACTTCCAAAACTCCCGGCAAAAAGGGGGAGATTAAAATTACCGGCAGCGAAGAATTACTTAAAGAAGCGGGAATTATAATTGGAGAAAAGGTCAAAAGCCGGGACGATACACCTGTGGTTTTTGACAGGAAGTTTTTCTCGGCCTATGATGGTGAAACTAAACCGGAGGGACAGAACGGAACTCTCAGTGTCGGGGTTGACGGTAAGGAGATTAAAGTAAACGGATTTTTATGGCAGGAGTATGAAGTTCCCGTTAAAGCTGATATAAAAAAAGATAGCATTTTGAAATTCGGATTCATTTATAAAAAAGAGATAGATGAGAATGTCCCTTATATGATTGAAACTGGTCCGGAGGACGAGATAAATGTTAAAGGGATTACACTGAAGAGTTATAATATTTCAAGGGTAAGACCTCTCAGCAGAAAAGAGGGTAAGAAATTTGATTCGGTAACAGGTGTTGGAGTTGTAGCTCTTGATAATGGTAAAAGAGTAGAGAAGATATATCCGATTGAAGCAGATGCTGTAAAAAATCAGGAGATACCCCTTGGTCGTGATTTTGATGGAAAGCAGATTTCTAAACTTATCTTTTATAATAATGACGGTGAGGTCTCTTTTTCCGAACCTGTTGTTTCAACTCCTGTTAAAACCAAAGGTGAATTTGAACTTAAAAATATAATAGCAGAAGGTTCTAATTCAAAATTAAAAATTGATGGACTTGAAATAGAAAGGGATAAAAATGACGGACTTACTGATGTGGTTAAGGGACTTTCCCTGGATCTTAAACAAAAAACAGAAGCACCTATTGAGATGAAAATATCGCCTGATATAGATAAGCCTATTCTGAAAATTAAAGCTTTTATAGAATCTTATAATTTTTATATGGAGCTTAATAAAAATCTTACCAAGGCTGTAAAAGTTGATAAACCTGGTGAGTCGGAAAAACTTGATGAGAGTGGTATTTTTGTCGGTGATATGATGATGGTAAGACTTGAAAACTCAATTAAAACTTCAGTCAGCGGCGCTTACCCAAGTAGGGAGACGAAACCGATAAAGATGTTTAATCAGATGGGGGTATCCACCGGGAAGCCGAACTCAAGTTGGGAAACAATTAAAGAGGGTAAACTTGTAGTGGATGAAGAGGAATTGCGGAAGGCAATTCTGGAAAATCCTGAAGGTGTAAAGAGCTTCTTCGGTTCAGATACTGATGGTGATAATAGAATTAATAATGGGATGGCTTACACTCTTGTTCAAACACTTGTCCCGTACCTTTCTTCAGGTAAAAATATTATTGCTTCAAAAATTGAATTTGAAGATAATTCAATAAAATCGGCTAATGAAAGAATAAAGAAACATGAGACTCATCTTAAAACTTTTGAAGATAAGCTAAGAAAAAAATTTGCTACTATGGAAAAATCAATTTCAGGTTCCAAAGCTCAGCAGTCATGGATGAATAGCCAGATGGGCGGAAAGCAAGAATAGAAATTCCCGGAGGAAGTGTGTATGGAGATAAGGATAAATAATTATCCCGTTGAGATTGTCCTTGAAAATGAAAAAACAGTAAAGGATGTAATAGCATCAATTACCGGATGGATAAATCAGAAAAATCTGATATTTGCAGGTATAGACATAGATGGGCAGGAGTATCACATTGATGATGTGCCGGATATTTTAATTGAGAATATAAGTTCAATAAACTGTCTGGTTCAATCCAGAGCTGATATTGTTTACGAAACAGTAAACGAAGGGATATTCTATTGTGACAGAGTTATAGATTTTCTTCAGCATCTTGAAGAGGAGCCCATGGATACCGATGAGCTTGACGATCTCGTTTCCGGAGTTGAATGGCTGCAGGAGGTTTTCCCGACGATATCGAATCTGCTTGGTATGAACCTTGATGATGTAAAATATAGAGATGAAACAGTCGGTAATTATGTAAAACAGCTCGATGTGCTACGTCATAAAGTTGCAAAATTTACTGCCGAGATGAAAGATGCTGGTGAGATAGATATTGAAGATTCTCTTTTTATCCATCTAAGAGAGATATTTCATGTATTTCTTGCAAGTGAAGAGATGAAGAGACTTATAATTGAGAGTATAGATTCTCCTGATGTTTTAATAAACTCTCTTAAGGAGATAAAAGAGCATCTCCCTGAGCAGAAAGCAATTCTGGAGAAGGCTGCCGTATCGTACCAGACCGGAAATGACAGTCAGGGTATGGAACAGCTTTTTAATTTTATAGATTTTATGTTTAACTATACAAGGACATGTTATCAGATATCGCCGGTGTTTGACATTGCTCTAAAAGATATAGTTATTGGAGATGAGTCTCTTGAAGAGAAGAATCGCGAACTTCAGATTCTTCTTAATGAAACTGTCGATATCATGGAAAATAATGATATGATCAGTCTGGCGGATATTCTTGAGTATGAAATAGCAGAGAGTATGGAAAATCTTGAACAATATATAAACCTTCTGCTTGAGAAAATCGTACACTAAAGATTTTACTGAATGGGTATGTATCAGGAGTCAAAAGTATAAATTGTTGTACAATCGCTCAACATCCCCCTCTAATAAAGGGGGTGGTCTAAAGGTCGGGGGAATTGTTATTATAATGCTGCATAAGTAAATGCCGGAATCACAGGTTGAAATATTTATCGCCCGGTATCTGCGGTTCAGTGACAGTCCGGTGTTAATTTCTTAATGGTGAAATTTTATGGCGCCGGGATGAGCTGGAGAGCGAAAATAACATATTCATAAAGGTTTATTTGTGAAAATAGAAAATGATAGACGCAGACATGAACGGATGGATATTAATCAGGTGCTGGAGCTTGCTACAAGCGAAGGCGCGGTTATTAAAGCACTGGGGGTTAATATTAGTGAAAGCGGTCTTCTCTGTTGTACAGATGTTGAGATCCCGGCAGGGACTTTTGTAATGTTTAAGCTTTTAATCCCGTCAGGCAAATCTGAAATGCTTATTCCCTGTGAAGGTATTGTTTTAAGATGCAATGAAAAAAACGGGAAATTTGATGTTGTAATCGATTTTACAGATTCAGATAATTGCTGATAGTTCAATTTTTTACCATTAATATTTTCCAGGTATTTTAATCTTCAGGATGATCCCCTCCCTCTCTTAAATTTGTTGACATGGTTCTCTGTATTTCGCTTAATATTTTACTGTTATTAAGTTTTGCTCCAGTTTTAATATTGTCTTAGATTTAATTGCGGGGCAGATTTAATTCCAGGATTTAAAGTTTTTAAAATCGAGTGATTAAATTAACCTCAGTGGAATACGGTAAACTAATCTGTTCCGGCGGGGTATCTCATATTCTATTTAACAGGAAATTACCATGACAGAAAAAAAAGAAAAAAAACTCTGGGGCGGCAGATTCTCCGGCGGTTCCTCCGATATAACTGAAAGAATTTCAAAATCTATTCATTTTGACTCAAGGCTCTATAGACAGGATATCCGGGGATCTATTGCTCATGCGAAGATGCTTCATTCAATGGATATACTTGATGCGAAAGAGTTAAATGATATTATTACTGGACTTGAAAAAATTCAGTCCGAAATTGAAAACGGAACATTTGAATTTCTCTCATCAAGGGAGGATATTCATATGAACATTGAAGCTGCTTTAACTGAGCGGATCGGGGATGCCGGGACGAAGCTTCATACCGGGCGTTCACGGAATGATCAGGTTGCGCTTGATGTTCGAATGTATATTATTGATGAGTCAGAGCAGATACTATTTTTTATAAACAGGCTGATCTCTTTACTTGTTGAGACTGCGGAGAAAAATATTGAAGTTCTCATGCCGGGGTATACTCATATGCAGGTGGCTCAGCCTGTGAGATTCAGCCATCATATGCTTGTTTACGCATGGCAGCTTCTTCGTGATAGAAAGAGACTGGAGAATTCCGTTGAAGCATGTAAAAGTCTCCCTCTGGGATGCGGAGCTCTGGCTGGAGTTAATTACAAAAATGACAGAGATTTTCTGAAGAGCGAACTTGGTTTCGATGAAGTTATTATGAATTCAATGGATGCTGTAAGTGATAGAGATTTTGCTCTCGATTTTCTCTATTTTGCGTCAGTGCTTGGAATGCATCTTTCACGGTTCTGTGAAGAGCTTATTCTCTGGTCAACTTCAGAGTTTAATTTTATACGGCTTTCAGATTCGGTTACTACCGGCTCGTCCATTATGCCTCAGAAGAGAAATCCCGATGTGGCAGAACTTATAAGAGGGAAAAGCGGCAGAGTCTACGGTAATCTATTCTCTCTTCTTACAATTTTGAAAGGGCTTCCCATGACATATAACAGAGATATGCAGGAGGATAAAGAACCTCTTTTCGATTCGATAGATACTGTTAAGCTTTCACTGGAAGGTATGATTGAAATGATCAGCGGTCTTGAAGTTAAGCATGAAAGGATGAGGGAGGCTGTTTACAGTAATTTTTCAACTGCGACTGATCTTGCCGATTATCTTGTTCGAAAAGGACTTCCGTTTAGAGAGTGTCATGAAATTTCAGGGAGTATTGTAAGGTTTTGCGAAACCAGTAACAAAGATTTTTTTAAACTCTCACTGAGTGAACTTAAAGAATTTTCACCGGTTTTTGATGAAGAGATAATTCAGATTCTCGACCCTGCCGGCGCCGCCGAGAGAAAACTTTCCGCAGGGAGCACTTCGAAATCAGAGATTCTCAAACAGATTGAAATACTGAAGCAGAGAACGGGTGATCTCTGATATGAAGAGAAGGTATAAAATAGTATCAATATTAATTTCTGTATCCTTTTTATTTTCAATTATGGTAATGATGATTGATGGTTATATAAGTTCATTTTCATCTCCGTATATAGGTGATGAATGGTATAAACTTCCTGTAAATAAATGTGGTCTTCTTCTGGGGACAAGTAAATATAGAGTGAAAGGGGGTATTAACCCTTACTTCAGCGAGAGGCTCGATGCGGCAGCGGTACTTTATCATTCAGGCAGAGTGAAATATATAATAGCAAGCGGTGATAATAGCGAGTTGAGTTATAATGAACCTCGAACAATGATGGCGGGACTTAAAGAGCGTGGAGTGCCTGCGGAAAATATTTTTCTCGATTACGCAGGCTTCCGTACTCTTGATTCTATTGTCAGAGCGCGTGAGATTTTTGGACAGGATTCGATTACTGTTATATCACAGAGATTCCATAATGAGAGAGCTGTTTACATCGGACGGAGTTATGGGATTTATGTTTACGGTTTTAATGCAAACGATAGCGGGGATATTTCAGATCTTTCAGTTAGACTAAGAGAGGTTCTTGCAAGATTCAAGGCCTTCATTGATGTAAAAATTATTATGGAGCAGCCTAAATTTCTGGGGGATAAAATAATTATCCCCTGAATTTGAATAATTAATTCGATGAAGCTTTGATGTTGTCATA
>JBBRFT010000144.1:0-8592 GCA_038241375.1 Spirochaetota bacterium | reverse complement strand
CTCCTGCTCTATTTAGTGAAAAAATGTAAATGTAGATACTATTATTTTTTCAACGGCGCTCCGCACCCCTTACAGTTAATAGCATCTGCAGCATTTAAAGCACCGCAGTAACTGCATTTAATAGGCTGCGCAGCTTCAGTCTTCTGTTTTTCAGCTGCTGTTTTGTCTGCTGTGACCTGTTCTGTTTTTTTCTTTTCCAGGTTTTCTCTCTCTTTAACTTTTGCAATAATTCTATCGAGATTTGAAACAGCAGTTCTCAAATCTGAAAGAACAAGACTGGAAAGAGCATCGGCATCGGCTCTGATGCTTACAATATTTTTTAATTTTGTGTCTGAATCGTAAATAGTTCTCTCTCCATCGGCAATCACCTGGTTGGAACTCATCATTTCGGTGTAATCGAATTTCAGGCCTCTGGCTTCAGATGATTTTGTTCTGATGCCATATTTTAATGTTTTTATCTCTTTAAGGTTTCTCATAAAAGTGATATTAAGGAAAGAATTAGCTTCAGCCATTTTCTGAATTTTTATCTTCTCATCTGAAATTGTCTGTATTTCGCTCATCACAGTTTCAGCTGTTTTTATCTGTTCACTTATTACATTTGCGAATGAAGGGTATTCATATTTCAGTTCATTAGCTTCTCTGAGATTAACGTCCCAGGCTCTTTTTTCAGATTCTACTGATTTTTTACATGATGCGAATAAAACCAGGCTCATTACAAGGAGCAGAGAAATTTTCTTCATGGTTTACCTCTTTTGATGTAGTAAGAATATTTTATCAGGAATATTAATCAATATTACTATATTATAAAAATTAATTCAAGAGAAAATTTGAATAATAACCAGTATTTATTTTAATTGATCATAATGTCCGGGATAATACTAAAATTGACAGAATTAATCTAAACTGGTTTTTCATTGACAGAATCGTTTCGCTGTGCTATTTAATTGTAATCTTTTTCACTGAAAGAGGACAATCATATATGAAATCATTCACAACTGTTAAACAGTTTGTTAAACTTGCATCAATAGTTATACTTTCTAATATGTTCGCATATGCAATAATTATTATAATCGCATATCCTGTATTTCAGGATAAAAGACTACTTGTTCTTCTTGGAGTAATGCTGATATCCGGGTTTATTTTTATAATTGTTTACTATGTGTATAGGGTAACAAAGGTTCTGGGGAATGTAAAAAAACTTAACCCTGCTGATATAGATCTTATGAATACAATACACCGACAGTTCATGGAATTCCCTCAGCACACATTAATTGCAAATTTAATTCTTCTCTGGTATATGCTCATACCATCCTTTATAATCATGTACTATCACATGGGGTATACAAATATCTATTATCATTTTTACATACTGTTTCTCTGTACTTTTGTTTTTCTTTTTTTCGGCTACAACGCTATGGTGGTCTGGTATGAGAAGACCTATCCCCTCGGCAGACTTGGAATACCTGTTGCTGTGCAGAGACTTGGGGATAAAATAAATTCCATTCTAACACCGCTGGTTCTCCTCGCTTCAGTTGCAATCATTGTGATCGTTTTTAATATAAATAAAGAATTCTATACAGATCTGATTGACGGGCACGTAAAAAAAAGTCTTTACGCGGCTCAAATTAATATTGATTCGGACGGCAGTGACGCTGAATTGTTGAGAATAAATGAAGGTAATACTTTTGTGACTGATTTAAATGGAACAGTATTAGTTTCGGAAAAACAGGGTGAAGCCGGAAAGAGCATTAAAGATATTATTGCTAAAGGAAACAACGCGGATTATCTCTACACTAATACTGTTAATCTGATTTCTATTCCAAATGATACTGAAATCCATAAAATTAAAGGAGTTTACGGTTCACGTCCGGCAGTAATGTACGTTTACAAATCGGGAAAAACAGGACGGATTCTAGTTAATTATTTCTTTGAAGATGAACTTTATAAATCACTTTATTTAAGTATATTTTTACTGGCAGTTTCTCTCTATTTTATAAATTTTATTATATGGTTTATTACAAATAGAAAACTTAAAAAGATTTCAAATCCTATCGATAATATAATGCCTGCCATTACTCTTGCTTCTAAAGGTGATCTGACGCAGGAGATTAAGATTGTAAAATCGAGAGATATTCTCGAAGACTTTACCAGAATCTTTGTAGCATTTACAGGTAATGTTAGAACTTTTATGGTTAAATCAAAGGAGCTCACGGGGAGTCTTCTTGAGCTATCTACTTCGATCGAAGAGACAGGTATTTTTATAAAAAACTCATCTTCAGAAAATGCCGAAATGCTTAAAGATTCAACTATGATGGTTGCGGGATTCTCCCATTCCTTTTCAGAGATCGCGGATGTTTCACAGATTCAGTACACAAGAGTAAAGGATTATGAAGTTACAATTAACTCGCTTAACGATTCGATGCAGACGGTCTCCAGCAGCGCTCAGAATGTAGTTGAATCCATGAAACGTGTTGAGATAGGTGCAGAAGAGGGTGCCGCTCTTGTTGAAAATACCTTTCAGGGGATGCAGAATATTGAAAACTTTTACGAGCGGATTAATAATGTTATACTGCTCATATCTGACATTGCGGATCAGGTTAATCTTCTCTCGCTTAATGCTTCCATTGAGGCTGCGCGTGCAGGTGAATACGGACGGGGATTTGCTGTTGTAGCGGAGGAGATTTCAAAGCTTGCAGATAAAACCGGTTCATCTGTAAAAGAGATCTCTGATTTAATAAATATCGGGAATGTGGAAGTAAAAAGCAACAAGGAGAAGGTTCTTCACATGAAGAGATCTTTCGGCCAGATTATGGAGCGGATTACCGAAGCTGCGGAAAATATCAGCGGATTCATTATGATGATAAACGACAGAGTAAATGAGAGTCTTGAGATAAAAGAGAGTATAAAAACTATCAGTGAACTGTCGAAAAACATGTCCGAATCTACCGGCAAAGAGATTCAGAATACTGCAAGTGTCAGTGAAACTATTGAAAGTACAAACTCAGCTGTTCAGGATTTTGTTTTGAAATCTGAAAAATTAACCGGACTTTCGGTTGAATTGAAGGAGATGGCAAAGTCTCTTGACGAATCACTTAATATGTATAAAATATGATAGAGATTAAGAATCAGTTCTGGCTGTCTTTTTTGGTTTTCGGCCCTTTTCTTTGTCTTCTTATGTCTACTGCGCAGAGTCGGCGATGTGCGCAGCGAACGCTTAATGTCGATTAAGGGATGTGGAATCAAAGATAATACTCCCGTCTCACTAAACAAGTGAGACGACAGGATGCCGGGTGAAGGCGGGTTTGGCACGGATGCCATTACGAGCCCACAACATATTCACTAAAGGCGCACCGCCGCCTGAGGTGGCAGGGGTCGAGGGGCAATGCCGCCGCGGCCTTTGGATACTTTGTGCCGCTACAATGTAGCGGAGGTAAACAAACACAGAAAGTATCTATAAAAAAAATAAAACAGAAAAAGATTTCAGAAGGGGCCCGCCCGTGTGTCTGGTCATATTCTCGGGATGAAAAAATTCGGAGGGGGGTTGTCAAACTTTTAAATATTTTTATTCGATTCAATAAATTTTGTATCGACACCAGGGATAACAATCTGGCGGATGTAAATTGACGGCTCGGGATTTTTAAGAAAATAAAGGCAGACCTCAGTTCCGCGACCTCTGTTTCAGTCTTGTCATATATGTCGCACTCGGATATGAGAGGTGTAAGGATTTCGATCTGATGACGTGCTCTAAGTACAGCTTCATGAGCGAGGTCTTCTAGTCTTTATCAAGATATGATTCTTTAATAGAACGTATATTCTGATCAATGAAAACTCTTTCCAGGAAGCTTATTACAAGAGGCGCGGAATCTGCCAAAAGGAGCTTCCATGACGGGTGTTTTTTTTTCAGTCTGTCGAGATAATCGTAGTTCATAACTGTAATATCTGAAAGTATATTTGATAGATCAAGAAATATTTATACAATTGTTTAATAATCATTGCAACTATTAATAAACGAGTCCCATTTTGTCTTCGCTGCTCCTTCGGCGCGCAGAGATAAAATATTACCGGTTTTTAAGCAGTTAAGATTCATTTCAAAAATTCATATATTGAATCCCAGTACATTTCAGGGTGCGTTAACTCAAGGTCGTTATGCCGTCCATAGGGTATAGTAACCATCTTCTTAGTGCCTGTAAATTTATCATAGAGCATCTTACCCTGAACATAAGGCACAATCTCATCGCTTGTTCCGTGAATAATCAGTACCGGTACTCTGATATTGTTTACTTTTTTTATGGAGTCAAATGTACCTCCCGCAAGTGAAGACAACATGCTCCCTGTGAATAATTCTGACATATCCTTTCCTGAAGAAAGCGGAGTAATAAGAATTACGCGTGCAAGGTCTCTGTTCTGAGCGGTATTAACTGCAACAGCTGTACCAAGTGACCGGCCGTAGAGGCATATCATATTCAGTTTATATCCCAGAGTCACTACTGCATAATTCAGTGCCGATTCCCCGTCTATATAAACACCCTTTTCCGATGGGGAGCCTTCGCTCTTTCCGTAACCACGGTAGCCAATAAGAAGGACATCCCAGCCGCTCTTCATAAGCATTGTTGACTCATCGATCCGGTGATACAGATTACCGGCATTCCCGTGAAAGTAAATAATAAGTTTTTCCAGTCTTTCCGGGCTACGGAAATGGATCCCCTGAATTTTTATCCCGTCAGATGTGGTGATGGTTAACTCTCTGGCTGATGTCGGAAGGCGGTCTGGTGATACAGCAGAATTTGTGTCTGGGAAAAATGCGAATCGGTTTACGACGCACTCGCATGATGTTAGAGAAAGAAATAATGGAATTGCCAGCAGATATATTTTCATTTAGAACCTTCATTATTGGTTATTTACGAATTATCTGGATTAAATCTGATGCCGGAATTTGACAGAAATTTAAGTTTACTTAAGAGCTGTTCCTGACAGTATTTCTTTTTTCAGGTTTTTTCTGGTGATGACAAAAACAATTCTGCAATTGTCATCGCCTGAATATTTTTCGCGAGTCACTACACCGTTATTTATAAGATCGGAATAGGCTCTACTGAAAGCACTTTTAACAGTTTCATAATCACGGTCAGTGCTGTGATGTTCTAAATAAGTTTTAATCAGAAACTCCAGCATTAGCTCTTTGGCGTTGATGACAGCATTATCCAGAGCAGCTACGCGCTTAAGCATTACACTCTGAACCCGATGTTCCGGAGATCCGTTCCCGATAACCCGGCAGGAGTTGTTATCATACCACTCTTCAATCCCCGACATATCGGTATCGGCAATAGTTTCCGTAATATCCGATTTACATGAACCCATAGAAAACATAAGAGCTGACAATAATATAAGTAAATAAAATTTTTTCATATGAAAATCCTCTGTGTAAATCTGAAAAACAAAAGCGATGTTTTTATATGTAATTTATTCGTCATAATTCCGGATCTGTTTATTCACTGCGAATCTTCCGGAATTGCCGGATGCCAGAACATTTCAAATATCACTTATCAATAAATTGCATTACATTCTGTTTATGATTTTGTGACTCTTAGCTATTCGTAAACAGGTCTGAATTGTAAGTCAGATGATGTATATATTACATGATATCATAGTCAATCATTTTCTATTTATAAATACTTATGAATGAACGAATGGGGATTGTTCTTATGGATCGGAGCAGGAAGCATGCAAGTCGCTGCAGGTCTATCGGATGAGGATATATTTTAAATATATATCCTCATCCGCAACCCGCAGGCGGCGGAGAGTGAATATAAATATTTCAATACAATGCACTGTAAAAAGGATGATATAGAATTTCTTTCGCCATTGTTTGAATATAGACTGAGAGGTAAGTTTAGAGTGTGTTCTATTTGTGTTTATTTTTTATAACGTGACATCATCCGATTAGAATTATTAATTTTTATATCATTGTCGGGATTTGTATCTGATAGAAAATATTTGATACAAAAAATTGCAGCAATTAAAAATAATAATGTTAGAGTTAAATATAGAAAGTTCATGTTTTTCCTTCTGCTGTGTTATTTGGAGTTGTTGAAGCTGAGTTCAATAAATAAAAAAGAGGAAACAGATTCCTCTTTTTTATTTATTATTGATGTTTAATAGAAATTATATGCGACATAAACTGTCAATGTTTTTATTTAAAATAACTCAAAGACGTGAAGTGGCTAATTATTTTCGGAGATGCGTATACTTCGCATACGCTGGGGATGGGGGATTACGCATACGCTGTGCCTTCAAAAATAAATTGCTATCAGACATGAGATGTCTTTGATCCGATGATTGGTGATATTAACCTATATCTCTTTGTTCGTATCTGCTTAAAAACCGGTGGTGTTTTATCTCCGCCGCGCCTTTGGCGCGGCGGAGAACAATTTTACCACTAGTTTTTGAGCAGTTACTTTTGTTCTTGATTTGGAGAGTGAAATTTAGTTGATTTTTAGTGATGAAGTTAATGATGGTTAAGGGAAAGTATATTGAATCTGTTTGTAGTGATTTCAATCTTTTGAGAGTTGTTT
Source organism: Spirochaetota bacterium (assembly GCA_038241375.1). Lineage (GTDB taxonomy): Bacteria > Spirochaetota > UBA4802 > UBA4802 > UBA5550 > WRGT01. The sequence continues at coordinate 2,023 of JBBRFT010000144.1, read as the reverse complement.
TAAATAGAGTATGCTTCGTATACTTTATTATAATTTTAAAATAGTGAAGAGGGTGTTATGAAAGTTGAAATGGATAAAGTTAGTTATATTCTTGGACAAAGTATTGGCGGGGACTTTAAAAGACAGGGGATTGAAATTGATCCTGAAATTTTCGCTGAATCTTTTAAAAAAGCTTTTAAAGGTGAACAGCCGGAAATGTCAGGTAGCGAAATGCAGCAGATAATGCAGAATTTTCAGTTAGCAATGCAGGAAGAACTTAAAGCTGCACAAGAGGCGGCTGGAGTTGAGAATATAGAAGCGGGCAGAATATTTCTCGAACAAAACAGTACGAAAGAGGGAGTGAAGGTAACTAAAAGCGGACTTCAGTATAAAGTGATAACAGAGGGTAGCGGTAAAAAACCTTCTGCTTCAGATACTGTTGAAACACATTATGAAGGGAGAAACCTTGGTGGTCAAATATTTGACAGCTCATATAAACGAGGTCAGCCAATATCATTCCCGCTTAACGGAGTAATTAAAGGGTGGACAGAAGCTCTTCAGCTTATGTCAGAAGGTTCAAAATATGAGTTGTACATACCAAGTGAACTTGCCTATGGACCGGCCGGGAGCGGCGATGCAATTGAACCACATGCTACGCTGATTTTTATTGTAGAGCTCATTGCTGTTAAATAGAATAGGCTCTTTACGAATATTTTAGAAAAGTGATACTCTTATTACGTCCCCTGTCTCCGGAGGGGACGTGAAGGTTTTAATAGGGTTTACTTCTTTCCCCGTCATTCCGGGATTAATATATTTAAAAGCAGGTAGAATATGAAAAATGATAAAGAAGTTATTAAAGCACTGAACCAGATTGTTGCTATAATTGACTCAAAAGCCGCAGCATATAAAGATGAAAGATCTCACATGTCTCAGGCGCAGGCTTTTGCTGATAAAAAGCTGATAAATGACTTAATTAAAGACGCCGAATTACTAGCCGCTTCGTTGAATCAGAAACCGGTAGAGCTTATTTCTGATTTAAACAGACTGAGGAAAACTTTATAGATATCTACTGTGATAAACATCTTAACAACCTGACTCTTTATGAAATAGCCGCAATACCGGCAAACAAGACAATAAGGGGCAATTCTTAACAAACAAAATGTATGAGGTCACAATGTCCAAAGCAATTTTACCCGATGGCTTAACAGAAAAAATTGAGAACCTTATTGAAAAGGGAATGTCTTCAATTGAAACTTACGATCTTTTGATTGACGATGCTGCATTTCATATGGACCTGGAAGATCAATTAATAAAAAGCATAACATCAATTAGAGGGAAAGGTGCATATCAGAATAATATTGGGAAAAAATCGCCAGATAGAAAGATAAATATTCCTGAAAGGAAAAAATTTAATATAAATGAACATGAAGATACTGCTGGACAGTTAAACCGCGTTATTACGGAAAAGCAATTTCAAAATATATCTGAACCGATTGCTTTTGATATTCTGGAAAATCATGAAGGATTCAAACAGGTAGAGAGTGTCAATGATGCTTCCGGTTTTCATAACCCACCTTTCGATTTTCTGGCATTCAGAGGTAAGACGCCATACCTGATAAAATTTAAAATGGCTCTGAACAGTTTTAATCCACCCGATGAAATTGAAAAACGGCGTTTAAAAGAATTGCGGGAAAGTGTTGATGAGCTTAAAGTTGCAATCATACAGGTTCGGATTAACACAGGTGAATATAGAATGTTTTCTAATAACGATATAAATCTTTTTTTTGATGGAAGAAAAGTCTCGATTTTACCTGTAGTCGGGTGGATTGAAAGTAGGATAAATAACTTTTAATCGGAGATATCATTTTTATAATTTCCAGAATTTTTTTGCCCATTTGCGATAGATGAGTACCTGCCTTACATGGATGGGCTAATGCCGCGATATGCAAAGTACGGCTATGCTCTTGCTGAGCATAGCCGTACTTTGGAAAGCGTATTTCAGATCTTCCGTAGTTGCGCAATCTGCCGGGAAATAGAAACAAGG
>JBBRFT010000143.1:0-8612 GCA_038241375.1 Spirochaetota bacterium | reverse complement strand
GTCTGAGATTGGAGACGGCGGGACTCGAACCCGCGTCCTACAACATACCCCTATAGCGTCTACATGCTTATCCTTTTCATTTAATTTAAGACTACAAGCCGGGAAAAGGCGCCGTATTGTAATCCTGTCTCCCTTAATTTTGCCATCATCCCGGAAGCTCTGAGTCAGGCTATCCTCAGTAATTTTATGCCTTTGAGCCTCCCTGAGGAGCGAAATGCCCATTGACAAAGCAGGTATTAAGCTGCTAGTGCAAAATTATTGTTTGCGTTTAAATGTTTTCTGTCACGATTAACGAGGTGCCAGAACACTCGGCATGCAACTATAAGACCACAACTGCAGTCGAAACCAGATCGTCCCCTGCAAATACTTTCAAAGAGCAAGTGAAAAGCTTCTTTAATATTTGTCAATATATTAAATCATAATTGACACATGTTCCAATTCTTTGTAAATGTTAATCTATATTTGTTACAAGGATTATATGATGCTTTTGAGGCTGTTTTATAAAAATATATATATAATAATGCTGATAATTTTATTTAGTTCTCTATTTCCCGCAAGAGGAATAGCGGATGATGTAAATTTTCAGAATTTAAGTGGAAACTGGACGCTTCTTTATGGTAATGATTACGGTTATAATTTCAGATTTTATAAAAATTATAGAGCTATTGTTATACTTTATCTCAGTTCCAGTTCGATTGTTTTTAAAGGTGTTTATAATATCGAAAGCAGCGATATTATAAGAATTAATATATCCGAAATGAAAAGGGTAGAGAGCGTAAAAAATATAGATTTAAAAGGTGGATTTCAGAAAGCAAAATCCTCACATTTTATTTTCGACACAAAAATTATTTCCGGTAGCGGTAAGAGGAATCTTGAATTGAGACCGCAGAAAATATCCATTGATGGAAATGATTCCGAAGGGTATTTTGAACCATATATAAAACTGAATTATTCCGGCCGATAATGATTATCGATAACTTTAAATTTAGAAACCAGCGTGAAGTAGAACTTTCCGGGAGAATATACAGAACAAAAAGTGATCAAAAAGCCGGTGTAATTTTCAGTCACGGACTTTTTTCCAGCAAAGACGGGTATAAAATTACTCAAATGGCCGGATCTATTCTTGACTCGGGATTTGCCCTTATGACATTTGATTTTACATTTTCCGGGGAGTCTTCGGGTAAAATTGCCGATATATCGATACTTGATGAAGTTGATGATCTTATATGCGCGATAAATCTTTTCAGGAGTAGAGGTTTTGAAAAGATTCATCTTATGGGGTCAAGTATGGGGGCGGCTGTTACTATTTTGACTGCGTCACTTGGTCAATTTGAAATTGAATCTCTTATGCTTATTGCAGCTCCCCTTTCATTTGAAAAACTTGTTCCTGAAATTAAAAAGGACGACCTTAAAGATCTCGATTCACAGGAGTATACCTCTATTTCGGGGGTAATGGTTAATAACCGTTTTATCCGGGAAATTTTTGAAATTGATATGATTGGAGCTGTAAAGAAAATTACCAGTCCTGTGCTTCTTGTTCACGGCAGGCTGGATGCTGTTGTTGACTTCGGCGACCATGATACATTTATCGAAAACTGCAATTCGGTATGTTTTTCTCTGGTGATTGAAGATGGAGATCATAATCTTACAAGAGATTCTGATATTATAATCATATCAGAAAATGTGAAGTTATGGCTTGGAAGATTTAATGTTTAAGTATTTTCTTATTGTTATTGGTTCAACTCAGGTATTTTTAGCGCTCATAGAATTTTTTTCACCTTATAGGGCATTTTTAATGTGGAAAAAATGGGTGTCGGGCAGATTTTTCCCGGTTCATGGGCTTGTGCTAATATTTACAGGTCTCCCTCTTACTTTTTACAAAGGGTATTTATCATCTGTTATTTTTTATATAGGTCTTTTTGTTGTTTTAATGGGACCTTTTTTATTGATTTACCCTGAAAAAATCCGTAAGGTTTTCACCGATTCGGAGAATGTGTTTAATCAGAAAGATATAAAAATAATGATATATTTTGATGCTTTTTTCAGGTTTGCTGCCGGTGTTATTTTTCTGTTGAGCTGCTGGAAAACTTATTTATAAACAGACCATCTTTCTGATTGTCTCTAATATGTCATCTCCGCGGTGATCATATTTTATAATTGACACAAATCTTTTTTTTAAAAATAATAATGTTTGCAGGTAACAGCTCAAAACCCAATGGTAAAAATACTCTCCGCCGCGCCTTCGGCGCGGCGGAGATAAAATACTACCGGTCTTTGAACCGTTACTTTTGTAGGGTTTTTTTCCGGTTTTACCGGATATTCCCTGCCTGTTCTATTAAAAAAATCGGGCTGGAGTTAAAATGGAATTTATTAATGTCTCTCAAAGGGTTTTTTATAAGGGGATAATACATAGCAGTTCAAGCTGTGAAAGTGATATATTTAAAGCAGATAACATACTCAGTGAAAAGGGGTATTGGTGCACCCAAAAGAGAAGCGCGGCGATTAAAGAGTATGCTGTAATTGATTTTGAAAAACAGGTACCTGTTGATTATATAAAAATCACAGCCTCCTCCGGCGGTTCATCCACTTTCCCCAATGGTTTCCGTCTTGAGGTAAGTAATGATGGTGAGGCATGGAGTATTTTTTATAGTGAAAGCAATACTTCTCTCGAAGAAAATATTCACGAAGTTCACCTCCCTCTTACATTAATAAGGTTTCTTAAAATACTTATTCATGATCCGGCTGTAATCGGTTCTAATTATTATTCAGAAATCGGGAGAGTTGAGGCAGGAATCTCCGGTGTTGAAGAGGTCAAAGCCGGCAGCTTTATCGGGCTGAATACCCCTGAAAAGCTCGTTAATGGTGATCCGGGGAGTTTCTGGGAGTCTGCTCAAAATGCCATGAGTGTAATGGAGTGTGTAAGTATTGATATGGGAAAAATATGCTGTGTTAACAGGATAGTTCTCGGATCGATGAGTGAAGGATTTCCTGAAACTTTTCATGTGGAGACATCTGTTGACAATGAAATATGGATAACTCTTTTACATGAGAAGGGTATTGATGCGGAAAGCGGGAAAAGATATTTCTGGGAAACAGATATAAAGCCGGCAAGATTTATCAGGTTCGAAGCTCCGGGTAAAAGACTTATTAATGGGAAGTTCGGAATTAAAATTTCAGAAATTACAATTTCTGCGGCTCCGGTTGATTATCTTCATACTCATACAATAGGTGATATCGCTCCTCATGCTTCAGTGTTTTATGCCGGGATGGTAAGGCTTGCCCGTGACGGGGATGTTGTTCCCGGTACGGCTGTTCAGTCTACTGACAGCAGGCTTAGAGATTCTTCAAATGTATTTAAGGGGATTGTCCAGCTGGCTAATGATTCAGATTCAACTCCGGGTCTTGCTGTTCAGGCAAGCGATCCGAGACTCCAGCCTGCATCAGAGCAGAAGGCGGGGATAGTACGGCTAGCGTATAATCGTGAGACAAGCACTAGTGCTGTTGTCCAGTCTAGTGACTCAAGACTTCAGCATGCCTCTGAAGATAATTTCGGAATTGTAAAAATATGTCAGGATGGAGAATATACAAAACATTCTGTAGTCTCCGGCAACGATTCAAGACTGCAGAAAGCAACTAGTTCTACATTTGGGATAAGCAGGCTTGCGGAAGACGGCGGTACTGATGTTGGAACAGTTGTGCAGGCCAATGACAGCAGACTGTTTGATGCGACATATAACAATAGGGGTATTGTGAAAGTAGCAAAGGATGGAGAGGTTTCGGATGATGCAGTTGTAATATCATCTGATAAACGTCTTAAAGATGCTACCACAAGATATAAAGGTATAGTTGAATTCGCCGAAGATGGAGAAGCTGAAGAGGGACTTGCTGTTCAGGCTAATGATAGAAGACTGAAAGATGCTACAACTGAGAGCAGGGGTATTGTTGAGCTTGCGGAAGATGGTGAGGATAAAATAGGAGCGGTCATACAGAGTAATGACAAACGTCTTAAAGATGCAACAACTGAAAGAAAGGGTATCGTGGAGTTTGCTGAAGATGGCGAAGATGCCGCGAATGTGGCAGTTCAGGGCAGTGACCGGCGTTTGAAGGAAGCGACAGAAGTTTCTACAGGGATTGTCAGATTTTCTCCTGATGGAGTCGCTGAATCATGTACTGCAGTTCAGGCAAATGATAAAAGACTGAAGGATGCTACCATCATCAGCAAAGGTATTGTGGAGCTTGCTGAAGATGGCGAGGATAAAGATGGAGTCGCTGTTCAGGGTAATGACCGAAGGCTTAAGGATGCCACAACTTCAGTTAAAGGTATTGTGGAACTTGCTGAAGATGGTGAAGATAGAGATGGAGTCGCTGTTCAGGGTAACGACCGAAGGCTTAAAGATGCCACCATATCAGCTAAAGGCATTGTGGAGCTTGCGGAGAATGGAGAGGATGCTCCGGGAGTTGCTGTTCAGGGTAATGATAGAAGACTTAAAGATGCCACATCTTCATTCAAAGGTATTGTAAGACTGGCAAATGATGGAGAGAACAAAGAGGGGACGGCTGTTCAGGGGAGCGATAAACGTCTTAAGCATGCCACAACAGTGAGCAAGGGTATTGTTGAATTTGCCGAAGATGGTGAAGATGCCGGGAATGTTGCTGTTCAGGGTAATGATAAGAGGCTTCAGCCTGCAACTGAAAAGGACTCTGGTATTGTAAGATTTGCTGAGAACGGAGAGACCAGACCTAATATGGCTGTTCAGGCTGATGATGAGAGGCTTAATGACAGACGTGAACCGCTTCCTCATGAGCATGATTATGCTAATGCTCGGCATGAATATGCAAGTCATACCGGCACAATTTCTATAAAAGAGAATATGAGTGAATCTTTTAGCGGGATTACTCCTCCTTCGGATGGTTCTTCTGTTATATACGGCAGCAACATCTCTGATAAAAGTTTTTCTATAGGTATTACTGGTATATCAGGTGTTTTATCAAAAGATAAGATTATTGCTTATGGTGTTATTGGGCACAGCTCTCATGTCGGTGTGAGAGGACAATCTTCCGGGAGCGAGGGGTCCGGAGCAGGGGTTTCCGGAATTTCAAGGTTTGGAGCGGGTGGAATCTTTTCCAGTGAACACGAATATTCACTCATCGCGGATGGTTCAGGTTCAATTCTTAACAGGTTTGATTCTAATGTTAAACTCTCAGGAAACGGTAAAGCGCTTTTAGTAGCGGGGAGTTCAGAGTTTGAAGGTAAAATACTTGTTAAGGGAGACGGGAAAGAGAAAGATTTTCCCGGCGGTGCGGCTGAACTTTTTGAAGTTGATGAAACTGAATATGTATCTCCGGGTGATCTTCTTATAGTAAGTGAAAATGGTAATTCTGTTTTATCTAAATCTAAAAAGAGTTACAGCAGATCTGTTATAGGAATAGTTTCTGGGAATCCTTTTATAATAACAAACAACAGCAGCAAAGAAGAGAAGGTCTATCCGGTGGTTCTTTCAGGAAAGACCTTGTGTAAGGTTGACGCACGGAATAATCCCATTAAGGCGGGAGATCTTATTGTAACCTCTGATACTGCAGGATGCGGCATGGCCGGGAAAATAGATTCTTTCGAGAAAATCGGTACTGTAATCGGAAAAGCGCTTCATGGGCTGGAGGACGGTATAGATCTTATTCCGGTTTTTGTGATTCATTCGTAGTACCGCCCCCACTGGCCGATGGCCATCAGTCGGCGCTTTTTGGACATCGTGTCCGCGGCCGACACAGAAACATCCTGTTTCTAGTCCCCCATTAATTGGAGGAGAGATGATTGTGAATGTTTTCTATTTCTCCTTTCTCCCATCCATGGGCGACGAACAGGATGTTCTAGTGTCGAGTGCGTGCAGGACGCACAAATTGCACTCGACGAAAGGTGCCCGTAGGGCGGATAGGGGCGAAATCAGGGGTTCATGCTTTTTATAAGGTCGAGTTCAGTTTTATTAAAAATTGTACTGGTATATTCGTTAAGCTCTCTGGATATCTGTTTACTTATATAAATTATTCTTCTGCAGTACGGTTTTTTTTCATAACGGTCTACCCACATAATAACTACTGTATTTTCAGCATCCCAGGCTATTGCTCCCTGATTATCCTTAATATTCTCACCGGTATGTTTTCCGTATTTTTTCAGCATTTTATCATAAACTGCATCTTTATCGAGATAGGGAAAATTCATTGAAACATAAAAAAGTCTCCCCTCATCTTTTTCCTGTGTCGGCTCAATTGTTCCTACACCTGCCGGGATAGTCTCTTTTTTTTCTGGTATTATATCTGTTGAAGGTTCCTTATAAAAGAATCCATAATAGTATTCCAGTTCTTTATCTTTTGATACTATAACTTTTTTTTCGTCAGTATAGGTCAATATCCCGGATATTCTATTTCTGGCATCTGACAGGTACATTCCCCAGTTGAGATTCCCGTAACCGTCTGGAATCTTTACAATTGTTTCTTCATTCTTTGCAGGTATTTTCGGGTCAGTCTTCTCTGCAGGTATATTCTGGGCGTAAACTGCAGATATCAGGAAAAGTATAAGTAAGGTTAGATATATTCGGCGCATAGTAATCCCTCTAAAAAAGCTTTTAATTGCTGCTTTTATTATCGGCAGTTTTAATATTAAGAGTTAACTTTTTCAGAGAATTGTTACTTTTGTGTTGTCATACTTTGTAACTTCACCTATTATATATGGGGTAATTCCATCGGTTTTAAGCTGTTTCATAGCTTCATCTGCAAATTCTTTAGCGATAAAAACCATCATCCCTATACCCATATTGAATGTGGTGAACATCTCTTTTTCTGATATTTCACCCTCTCTCTCCATAATTTTAAAGATCGGAGGTAATGGGTATGACTTTTTAAATATTTTTACAGCTGCGTTTACAGGGAGAATTCGAGGTATATTTTCGTAAAAACCCCCCCCTGTTATATGGACAAGTCCTTTTATCGGAACTCCGGCATTTAATGCTGAGTGGAGAGCTTTTACATAAATTTTAGTAGGAGTGAGAAGAGTATTGCCGAGATCTTCGGTGAGATCATTGAGTTTTGTCACTGCAGTATATTTTTTTAGATCAAACATAAGCTTTCTTACAAGCGAATATCCGTTTGAGTGAATTCCGCTCGATGGGAGACCGATTATAATATCTCCTGAGGATATATTCTCACCATTGATAATCTTTTTTTTATCAACGACACCTACGGAGAATCCGGCAATGTCGTAGTCATCGGCGTCCATTACACCGGGGTGTTCTGCTGTCTCTCCGCCGACAAGAGAGCACCCTGACTGAAGGCATCCCTCTGCAATACCCTTAACGACATCAACAAGTACATCTTCGCGAAGTTTTCCGCATGAGATATAATCGAGAAAGAAAAGGGGTTTGGCTCCATTTGTGACAATATCGTTTACACACATTGCCACTGCATCTATACCTATGGTATCGTGCTTATTCATCATCTGGGCAATCTTGAGTTTTGTTCCCACACCATCCGTACCGGATACAAGAACAGGTTCATCCATTCCCTGAAAGTTGGCAGCATATAATGAACCGAATCCGCCGATGTCGGTGAGAACATCCTTTGTAAATGTGCTTCTGACGAAAGGGGCAATTTTTTTTACAAACCTGTTTCCCCCTTCAACGTCTACTCCTGCATCCTTATATGTTATTGTCATTTATCTCTCCGGAATTTATAATGGATATAATTTAGTTCTTATTTTATGAAAAAGTATTAATAGAAAGTTTTATAATTTGTTAAAAGTAAATTCAAATGTATTAATATGTTTATTTAATGTCATTGTTTGTAAAGAATAATTTGAATAAATGTTATCTTATGATATCTGATTTAGAAATTTTTAGTATCTACTCATAAACCGATGGGCGTTTTATCTCCACCACGCCTTCGGTACAGGGAGAGCAATTACAATTTTTATTCCAGTGAGAATAAATTTTTTCTATCTTTTTCAATTATTATATATATAAACTTAATTTTCTGCAGTATTCTTAATTGTATTTTAATATTAAAACATTTATTGATGGGGTTTATATGTCATTTAAAATTCGTGGTGTATTTGATGATTTTCTTCCGGTTAACCGTAAAGCTATAGAACAGATTTTAAATATAACTGAATTACAGATTGCTGATATGAGTGAACAGAGTCTTAATAAAATACGGTCGCTTTTTATTAATCCGGTTATGAATAAAATGAGGCATTACTTTTTTGTAGCTGAAAACAATCATGGAGAGATTCTGGGATTTGCAGAGATGTCTTATGCAATTGATCTTAAATTCTGTTTTCTTGACCTGCTTGCTAACAATAACAAAAAAGCCTCAGGAGGCATTGGGGGAGCTCTTTATAAACGGGTCAGGGAGGAAGCTATTCATCTTAGTGCTTCAGGTCTTTTTATTGAATGCATATCGGATGATCCTGAATCTTTTGAAGATAAATCTGTTCTTAAACAGAGCAGAAGCAGGCTTAAATTTTATGAAAGATTCGGGGCAAAGCCGATAGTCAATCCCGGATTTGAAAAAGAAAGTATGCTGCTTTATGGTAATCCATATTTTCTTTTGTTTGATAATCTTGG
>JBBRFT010000142.1:0-8646 GCA_038241375.1 Spirochaetota bacterium | reverse complement strand
CCCAATTCGTTGGCTGCAATTTCCAGAGCCTGCTTAACTGAATCAGCATATACTTCTATCGAATTATCATCAGATTCACCTGAATCTGAATCTTCGATTTCCATAAATAGATCTTTTAAACTGGTCATATTAACCGACTATATTTGATTTAATTCTGCCGAGACGTCCTCTCAGCCTCATTATTGCTTTGGTGTGCAGCTGCGAGACACGGCTTTCTGTAACTTCAAGCACTTCACCGATCTCTTTAAGTGTGAGATCTTCATAATAATACAGAACGATAACTTTTTTTTCTTTATCAGGGAGTTTCCGGATAGCATCTATTATGTAATCTTTTATCTCTTCTTTTTCGACTAAAACATCGGGATTCATATTTTCAGGAGCTTCAAGAGTTTCGAGAATGGACATTTCATCATTATCATCACCCAGATACCAGATATCATTCAGTGACAGCATTGAAGTTCCGCTTAATTTATTCAGCAAAGACTGAAACTCCTCACTGCTCACGCCCAGTTCTTTGGCAATCTCTTCGTCCTCGACCGTACGTCCCAGTTTATTTTCAAGTTCGGAAATAATAAGTTCTATCTGCTTAGCTTTTTGTCTTATTGAACGAGGAATCCAGTCGATTGAGCGAAGTTCATCAAAAATCGCCCCTCTGATTCTGGTCATAGCATAAGTTTTAAACTTGATGCCTCTATTCGGATCAAATTTTGTTATAGCATCCAGTAGTCCGAAAATACCATAAGAGACCAGATCATCAAATTCAATATTCTGAGGCATCCCCATGGACACTTTCCCGGCAACGTATTTTACCAAAGGCGCGTATTTCAGTACGAAGAAGTCCCTTATCATCTGGTCATTAGTCTTTGCAAACTTTTCCCAGAGTTTTTCTTCATCCTGTGCTTCGTACTCTTTATACTTTTTATTATCCATATACACATTCCCGGAAAATTAATCTTTATCTTTACTCATCATAGTTTTTATCGCCATTGCCATAAGCTTTGGCTCATAACTGTTAAACTGATTTTCATTAACAATTATATGTTTACCAAGCTTCCCGTCAGAGGAACTTAGCGCACTGTCAAGACCGGAATCATTTACAGTCTGTAATCTATCGTAATCCTTCTCCGTAAATTCCGAAAAACCTGTATCAGATTTTTCAGAAATATCCTCACTGCTGCCGGAAGAAAAATCACCTGTTATATCTACTTTTTCAGCCGGATCTTCAGATACCACCGGATTTGAAAGAATTTCATAAATTTCAGGGACAAAATTTTTTATAACCAGCACTATCCCGAAACCCACGATAAAAAAAACCGGAGTAATAACAAGAGACCTGAACAAAACCATCCCGCCAGGTACGCTGCCGGCTAATCCGGCAATTACTGATAAAACAAGAGCTAAAGCAGAAAACATCATTCCGCTTTTCAGTTCTATCCCTAATTCACCAATCTTTATCATCGATTCAACCTAAACTCAATATACACTATATAAAACCTCATGCCAATAAACAAATCAAGCCTTTTTCTACTCTTCAGCATCTAAATTGGAATGTCCGAGCAGATTTTTAATAAAAGAGGTAATTCCTGTACCTTTATTAAGTTCAATCTCTTTATTATTTATTCTGTCAGCTATCACTTTTACACATCCCGATGCTTTTGAGTTTGGATAGCTTACTATAAAAGGCTTCTGATTCCTTACAGACTTAGGAACATAGAGGTCTTCATAAACAAAACCGAGTTCCTCAACTTTAATATTAAGAAACTGACCTGCAATATTTATAACTCTCTGTGCAACTCTTTTCCCCTCTGCAACAGATTGAGCCCTGTTTACTATAAGCTTAATGTGTTTTTCATTAGACTGAGATGCTATTGCTTTGATTATGCCGTATGCATCAGTTATTGCAGTCGGCTCCGGTGTTGTAACGACTATTACTTCATCAGCAGCCATTACAAAACTTAATACATTCTGAGATATACCGGCTCCGGTATCCACGATAAGAAAATCATCATTGGCAAGTTCCGCTATAGAATGTATAAATTCATCCCGCTGTTTTACGTCAAGATTTGCAAGCTGCTGAAATCCTGAAGCTCCAGCTATAATCTTAATCCCTTCCGGTACTTCAATAATAATATCTTTAAGCTTCTTTTTACCTTTTATTACATGATAAAGGTTATATTTCGGTATAATCCCCAGTATAACATTAATATTTGCCAGTCCAAGATCCGCATCGAGAAGAGTTACTGACTTTCCATCCTGCGCAATAGCAATAGCAAGACTGACAGATAGACTGGTCTTACCAACTCCACCCTTTCCACTTGTGATTACAATAGTACGCGTAGCCGATGCACCATCTGGCTTTTTCTCGAGAACCAGTCTTCTCAGATTTGCTGCCTGATCCAAGGGGAACCTCCTAAGAATTATTCAATTGAAGTCCTTATTATCATATCAGCTATCTCTTCAGAATTGGCAATATGAATATCATTTGGAACTTCCTGCCCATCTGTAAAATACGAGATCGGCTTATTATACTTATCGGCAATATCTATAACATTCCCGATAAAAGAAGTTTCATCAACTTTAGTAATTATTACACTATCAAACTTCATTACATCAAATGCTTTAAAAATCTCTTTCAGATCACCTTTTTTAGTATTTGCACTGACGCATAGTATTTTTTCAAAATCGTATTCCACATTATCTGCAAAACTTTTAATTTCAGATATTTTTAATTCGTTATTATGACTACGCCCCGATGTGTCTACCATAATTATATCCGACTTCTCTTTAGATATAACATCCCTGAAATGTCTCTGATCGCTGATAACATGGATCGGAATTCTCATGATTTCAGCATATTTTTTCAGCTGCTCTGTCGCAGCTATTCTATAATTATCGATTGTTATAAACGATACTTTTTTTCCTTCCCTTAGCGAGTTGATAGCGCCGAGTTTTGCCATTGTCGTAGTTTTACCCACACCGGTAGGTCCTATAAACATAACAATTTTCTTTTTGTTACCCTTCTTTATAGGTCCCGATGTAACTATACGGCTTTTGATAAGATCTTTAAGGCTTTTTTCTATTTTATATTTATCCTTCTGATCTTCTCTGCTGATACTATTCTTCACATCTTTTATCATAATTTCACATTCTTCAGAATCAAAATCATTGGCTCTCAGCATCTCTTTAAAAGGAGCAAAGCAAAGATCTTCATCACAGGTTCCGGGAGTATGTTTCTGCCCTTCAAGAAGTTTATTGAGAGCTGTTTTAATATCATTAACTTCTCGTTCAATGTTGGTAACAATACCGGCTTCGGCCTGATTCCGAGGCTTAACCGGTTCATGAATTTCCGCAATTCTTACTTCTGTTTTTTCTTTACCGGCTGAATAATCATGAAAATCTGAATGAATTTGCGGTTGTTTAAAACTGTTCAGTCTGTCATTTGCAGTATCAATAGATTTATTAATAGAGTCTACACTAAAATCATCTTTTACGGCCGATGCTCTTTCGAGAATCTCCTGAACTTTACCAAGACGTGTGGGCTCTTTCTTATCATCAACAATGAAATCTATAGTGCTTTTCTTTGGCGCCTGATTCTGACTATGGCCCTGAAAAGGTTTTCTCTCCTTCACCGCTGCAGTGAGCTCAACGACCTCCTTTGCAAATATTTTTGAATTAAAAAAACCGCCCTGTTTAACATATTTATGACTGATAGGAATAGCCTCGTCTCCATGCTCCGTACGGAGTTTCTTCATCGCTTCGTTGTAATTTTCCGCTGTTATCTTTAAATATTTCATACTACTCTCCTGAAATCTTTTTTTCTTCTATCTTTAACTAATTGCTCATTAACACTTAATAACCAAAAAATTCAACTTCCCCAGCGGGGTACGGGTGCTTATTTTACACCTGCAATCCTGACGGCAGAAGTGCCGATACTACAACATTAACTTTAATATTTTTTGTTATTTCATTATAAGCAAACACAACCGGTGCCGGAACTTCACGTTCGAGCAGCGCAAACATTACACTTCTGATCTGCGGAGAGACAAGATAGATGGGAGTGAATCCCATTTTGCTAGTTCTCTGATACGCGTCCAGAAGTGTATTTACAATTGCATAATGAGTATCAGGATCCATCCCAAGCACTTTACCCTCGATACGGTCTTCGTGAATAGAGCTTCTTATAATATTTTCGATTTCAGGATCAACAGTAATTACCGAAAGAACATTATCTTCAGCGGTATAAGCACCGGTAATCTGTCTTGCAAGAGCCGTTCGGACATATTCAGTGAGAAGCCCCGCATCCCTGGTATGATCTATGTATGTTGCAATAGTTTCAAGGATTGTAACCATATTCCTTATCGAAACACGCTCGCGAAGCAGATTCTGAAGTATCTTCTGCATTTCACCAAAAGATACATTTTTATCTTCAATCTCTTTAACAACTGCGGGATAATCTCCGCGAATATTATCGATAAGCTTCTTAACCTCTTCACGGCCAAGGATCTCATCGGCATGACGTTTTATAATCTCGGTAAGATGAGTAGCCACAATGGTAGGGCAATCGACGACAGTGTAACCCCTGCTCTCGGCCTGGTCCCTGCTATCGGAATCAATCCAGATCGCATTCAGATTAAACACAGGTTCAATAAATTCGACACCCTCTATCTTTTCACTTATATCCCCCGAATCCATGGCCATAAGTTTCCCCACCTGAAGCACTCCCCGGCCGACTTCAATCCCTTTGATAAGAATTGAGTACATCTCGGGTTCAAGCTCCATATTATCCCTTATTCTGATGGGCGGGACGATAAGCCCCATATCAAGAGCACTTCGTCTTCGTATATTAGTAATTCTGTCAAGAAGTGTGCCCCCCTGCTCCGGGTCAACAAGCGGAATCAAATTATATCCGATTTCAACTTCAAGCGGATCTATCTGTATAAGAGGTAAAACCGATTCTGGTTTGGTATCCTTCACCGACTGCTGCTTCGCTTCACTTTCGCGGTGTTCTCTCTCCTCTTCGCGGGATTGAGTCAGCAGATATCCAAGTGTTGCAATTCCGGCAGAAAGGAATATCAGAGGAATTTTCGGGAATCCGGGAATCAGTATAGCCGCTCCAAGCGCTCCTGCGGTCATATAAAGTGCTCTCGGCTGTGATGTAAGCTGATCAGCAATCTGATCACCGAAGTTTTCATTCGATACTGCACGCGTAACAATAATACCGGTTGCAGTCGTTGTCAGAAGTGATGGTATCTGACTTACAAGACCATCACCTATGCTTAAAAGACTATATGTTCTTAAAGCTACATCAAAAGCTTCACCTCTCTGAACCATTCCGATAATGAATCCGCCGATAAGATTTATAAATGTTATAATAATTCCGACTTTAACATCTCCCGATACGAATTTTGAAGCTCCATCCATTGCTCCATAAAAATCGGCTTCTTTACGGATCTCCTCTCTCCTGATCTTAGCGTTCTCCTCTGAGATCAGACCATTGGAGAGATCTGAGTCTATACTCATCTGTTTTCCCGGCATTGCATCCAACGTAAATCTGGCTGCAACTTCCGCTGTTCTGGTAGCACCCTTTGTTATTACAATAAACTGAACCGCAACGAGAATTATGAAGACAATGAATCCGACAACATAATTCCCCCCGACAACAAACTGACCGAAAGTCTTTATAATCTTGCCGTCAAATGCAGCACCTTCAAGAAGAATAAGCCTTGTTGAAGAAACATTAAGCGCCAGCCTGAAAACAGTTGTAATAAGTATAAGTGACGGAAATATAGAAAAATCGAATGATCTATGAATAAACATAGTAATCATCAGAATAAGCAGGCCAAGCATAAGACTAACCGCGATAAGAAAATCGAGTATAATTGTAGGTAGAGGAATAACAAGCATTACCACAATAGAAATGACACCAAGCCCTACAAGGATGTCACTCTTCTGCATCCAGGATCTGTTGCCGGGTGACAATGATAATGTTTTTGAGTCAGCCATTTTTAAAACTCCTCATCATATTGCCTTCTTATATCTGTTTTCACGTTTGTAAAGCTCGGCATAGACAAATGATACCGCGCGGAATAGATCGTCAGGAATTATGTCTCCTACATCGAGACGGTTATACAGCTCACGGGCAAGAGGTCTGTTCTCTATAAGTTGAACATTATGCTCTTTCGCAATCTCCCTTATCCTAAGAGCCATTGTATCAACACCCTTAGCTATAACAGCCGGTGCATCCATAGTATCTCTATTATACTGAAGCGCCACAGCATAGTGAGTCGGATTTGTTACAACCACATCAGCCTTGGGAACTTCCCTTATCATATTCTTCATAAGTATTTCACGCTGCATTTCTTTCATCCTTGCCCTGACATGAGGATCCCCCATGGTCTCCTTCATCTCCTCTTTCATCTCCTGCTTGCTCATTTTTAATGATTCAATAAACTCACTCTTCTGGAAGAAGTAATCGGGAATAGCAAGAATAAGAAGGAGTACAGTACTCCATATAATTATTTTAAACCCTGTCCAGAGGATATTCGACATAGCAAGAGTTATCGCTATGTCTGGTGTTTTCAATATTTCATCAAAATCACTTTTAATGATCAGGTAAGACACAATAGCTATGAATGTGATTTTAACAATGGATTTTATCAGATTTGCCGCTATCTGTTTCGAAAAGAATATCTTTTTCATGATAGAAGCCGGGTCCAACTTCATTTTACTCCAGTCAAGCTGCAAAGGATGAGTTGAGATCTGAAAACCAACCTGCGAAATTTCTGCAATAATTGCTCCCATATTTGTAGCAAGAAATATCGGGAAAAGCAGTTTGGCACCTTCGAAAATAACTTTAAGCATTTCAAGTTCAAACCATCTTGTGGTTATCGTCTGACCGGCAAAAGAAGTAAGATAATACTTAACGATTGCAGCCATGGAATCATACATCCAGGAACTGAATATCAAAAGCACTAAACAACCGGAAATTACAACAACACCCTGCGGAAGTTCCTGGGTTTTAGCTACCTGACCTTTGTCTCTGGCTTCACGTATTTTTTTCTCTGTCGGCTCTTCAGTCCGTCCTTCATCCTCTGCGGCAAAGAGCTGAAGATCTAATCTGAAATCTTCATTCAGATCAAAATTCTCAGGATAATATTTTTTCAGAAATTCATTCATAATTATCTCTAAACCGGCCAATGGTGCATAACACCGGTAAGAAGTTTAAAACTCCTTTCAATCGCAACCTGCATTATACGGATTATCAGCGGCGAAGTAAGCGCCAGAAGCCCGAAACCTACAATTATCTGAATCGGGAAACCGAACATCATAATATTCATCTGAGGCGCAGCTTTTGCCAGTATACCCATGCTGACTGTTATAAGAAACGCTGTTGCTACAATCGGGAGTGATATTTTCAAAGCGACAATAAACATACCGCTGAATGAATAAACAATATATTTAAGGAAACCTCCTGCGGCTGATTTCCCCATTCCGAAACCTGGTGCAAGCTCAAAAGATCTGTAAATTGCTTCAATCAGAAAATGGTGTCCGTCTATTGCAAGAAAAACGACTAATCCTACAAAGTTTTTCAGCTGACCAATAAGCGGAACAGAGACCTGCCCCACGGGGTCAAGAACCTCATTTATACCAAAACCAATCTGCGCTGCATAATACTGTGCTGATAGCTGAAAAGATGTAAATATTATCGAAACAAGAAATCCTATGTAAATACCGACCATTGCTTCCTGCAAAACAAGCAGTGAATAAAGACCCATATTCCCGGGGACTTTTATCGTAGATATAACTACCGGAAAAATAACCAGAGTAATAAAGAATGAAAGCATAGCTTTAATTCTAAATGGAATAACCCCACTTGAAAAAAATGGGGCTATCATTATCATGGCGTTTATTCTTACCAGTACAAGGAAGAAAGCCTGAAAATTATTAACAAAATACTCCATTAATTTCTTATCTCACCCTGCTCCGATTTTTCCGATCAATGCAAAAATATTTATGGTATAATTTAAAAGTACACGTATCATCCATGAACCGAAAAGGATGATAGTTATAAATATTGCTATCATTTTGGGAACAAATGTCAATGTCTGTTCCTGTATTGATGTTGTAGTCTGTATAATTGAAACAATAAGACCGACAAACATCCCTATGCCAAGTACCGGAGCTGAAACTATCAGAACAGTCATCAGTGATTCTCTCAGAATTTTAATTACAAGTATATCTGTCATCTTATCCTCTCACTCTCTACCTGAACGACCTGACAAGTTCATAAATAAGCAGATTCCACCCATCAACAAGTATAAATAAAATCAGCTTAAAGGGGAGAGAGATCATTACAGGCGGAAGCATGATCATCCCCATTGCCATGAGCACACTGGCAATTATCATATCAATAACGATAAATGGCATAAAAAGAAACACACCTATTTCAAAGGCTATTTTAAGTTCACTTATCATAAACGCCGGGATAAGACAGTATGATGGGATATCATTTTTATTTTTCGGTTTTTCTATTTTAGATAATTTAACAAACAGAGCGATATCTTTCTCCCGGGTCTGCTTAAACATAAACTCACGGAGAGGCGCCATCCCTCTGTCATAAAACTGCTGATTGGAGATCTGTCCGTT
>JBBRFT010000141.1:0-8895 GCA_038241375.1 Spirochaetota bacterium | reverse complement strand
AGTTTCAGTCTTTTATTATTGATAATTTATAATAGAGTTCCACGGATTTCAGTTCAAGGGGATAAGAAGTAATGAGAATCTTAAAATATCTTTCATCATTGGCCGTTATTTTGGTTTTTGCTGTTACAAATTCATTTGCGGCCGTTGATCAGACTTTGGTTGAGAGAATATTGAAGGAAAACCGGGAATTTGTAGATTTTATAGATCTTTCGGTTACTAATTTTGCCCCTGATAAAAAAAATGACCTCTTTACAATCTATCAGAAGCACTTTAATGCTGAGGTTGCCTTTCTTCAGGGTGATTATAAGCGGTCATTTGATAATGTTTATGACTCCCAGAAAGATATGGTATCTCTTTATGAGTTTATACTTACTGAATATTATTTGGAGGATTCCAAGAATATACTCGATGGATTTGCACCGGATATTATCAGAACCAAAAATACATCTGCGAAGCAGTATCTTACTCTTGGATACCGGGATAGAACTCTTTCCAGAACTTTTTATATTTCGGGAGAGGCTTCTCACCCTAAACTCTATTCGTATAAAATTTTTAAGTATCTTGAAGCGATAAATATGGCCAGAAGGGCAAAAAGATATGCTTTTATCTCTCTTTATACCGGTCAGGATGCTAAAGGTAAACTGAAAATATATAATCAGATGTTCAAAAGCGAAAATCAGAAAGGGGGACTCTTCTTTAAACGATTTGTTGATAAGAATGAAAAGGATTATATCCTTGAGATGAACAAAACATATGAAGAGTATGAAAAGGAGCTGACTCAGCAGCCTGCATCCGTGGAGGGTGACGCAAAAGCTGCCGATGGTAAAACTGCTGAATCTGTGAGTACTGCCGCGTTTGAGAAAAAAATGGAAAGAAGCGTAAGATTCCGGAGAGAGCAGCGTGTGGCACAGTATATACTTAACGAAGAGTTTGACAAAGCTGAAACTATTATAAGACCTTATGTGGAAAACTATAATTTTAATCTTATTCTGGCGACTTTGAATACATTAGGTTCAGGCGAAACTCATAGTGCAGAGGGGGAGGCGACTCCAACTTCAAAAAAGGATTACACAAAATTTATTCAGCATCATAATGATAATTATAATATAATGGTCGGGAAATCAGTGCTTGATAGTGTTACCGGTGATGTAAAAGTTGTCGATTCTGTTAAAAAAGATGATAAAAAAATCGTAGAAGAAGAGAAGATTGAAGGTAATAATTCCAAAGCTGTTGATTCCGAGGTCGATAAAAAACTTGAAGATGCAGTAAAAGATAACAAAGAAAACAAATAAAATTTATTGAGCCAGAGATGTTTATGAATAATAAATTGTATATATTTGCTGCTTTATTAACGGTTTTAATTATATTTTCATCCTGCTCAGCGGAGAAGGGTAACGGTATTCTTGGGATTGAAGTTCCCATCGGAAACGGGAAAGTCAGCAGGGAGACCCCTTATCTTATCAGCGGAGTTTATGAAGATACACCTGCCGATAAAGCCGGCCTAAAACCGGGGGATCTGATAGTGCAGATAGATCATATGCCTATTACTAACGGTATGAAGTTTGATGATATTTTTAATAAATATCTTACTGGAAAACCGGATACCAAGGTGACTATTTATATTAAAAGGGGAACGGAAAATATTATTTTTGAAGTTATCAGGGCTGAAAGGGTTAATTAAAGTTTATGAAAAATATTTTATATAAATCGTTCAAATTTTTTACATACATCTTTATTGTTATGATTGTTCTTGATATCATTTACTGGTATTTTTACTGAAATCAGTTTTTCCCTTTCACATTGTATTCCCAGAGTTCTACAAGTTTATCGAATTCTCTATCCGCGGGATTGTCTTTGTATCCTTCATTTCTTCTTTTAATAAGGTAATAGACTGTTGAGTCTTCCAGAAGAAATTTTTCCCCCAGCTCGTTGAGTTTATTTATGACATATATAAGATTGTAGGTGTTGAAACTTCCGAGAATTTCGGTGGAGGCTACTGTGGGCTCATATTTAAGCAGGAGCTCTGTGAAGTAAAGTGCGCTTCTCCATGAATCGTTTATCCCCGCAAGCCCTGACTTAAAATGCATGCTCAATTTTTCATATAATTCCATATTCTTATAATATGAATCATAGATATATTTTATATATTGAGGGAAGTTATTCTGAACTTCCATGAGGTCTATCGGTTCATTCATCGATTTAAAGAGTTCAAATATCTCCCGGCTCTTCTCGTTATACGGTTCGACATCTGTAAGTTCAATTTTCAGATCTTTTATTATAGTCCGGACGATCCCGGCTTTTTTCAGGTAGATTTCAATCTCTACCGGTTCAGTGTAATATTTTTTTTTGTCGTTACTCATTACCGTTTCTTTTCTTGTAGCTGTTTATAATTTGAAACTGTTGTTTGATGTATGAAAACTTTTCAGCTTCCGCCAGAAGTCCGCTGATTTTATTTTTTTCGGATATGTTTGTCTTTTCTATCTCGTCTATTATTTTATAAAAATCGGCATTCATTTTTTCAAGTTTTGCCCGGCAGAGATCCCATAGTGTATCCCCTTTCTGTACTGTTACTTTTTCACCGTCAAGCATTATGAAAATATTATCAGGGTAGATCCAGTGGGGATTTTTGGATTTCAGTCCCTCATATGATATTTTTTCGTATCCGTTTTTTACTGCCACATCGTTTGAATATCGGTATATATCAGATTCATTGATTTTAACTTTATGTTTTTGCAGCAGTTGTTTTTCCTGCTCATCGACTCTTTTTACCGTGAAAATAATTTTTTTGTCTTCACCTGGTTTCTGTTCCGATGGCCCGGCGATACCGGATGAGTCAGATGCCTGAATGACTCCAGTGGTTTCAGATGATCGGTTTTGTATCAGAAAAAATAGAGAAAACAACAGGATCAGTATAATAACTGCTGCTGGTATTGTAATTTTTCTGTTCTGCAGTATCTCTTTTATATCTGCGTTGAATATTCTTCTGCTTACGCGTTTTCTCAATTCAGAGAAGGAGTAGAATTCATTATTGTATATATCTTTTCGCGCGGAAATTTCATTTTTCAGAAGTGACATCTCTTTTTCAATTTTATTGAATGACGGGGTCTCCTTTATTTCTTTGTAAAACATTCCCAGGAGCTTCATAAGCCGTTCTCTATCTTCAATAATTCTTCTTCCCAGTCTTTGCTGTTCAAGGTTGAGCGTTGCCTCTTCAACACTTGATACGTTGTAGTCATCAATAAATCTTTCAGCTGCCGGGTCGGGGATCTGCTTAATTATTGTACAGCATGAGTTATTATGTAGAGCCAGAATAACTTTTATTGATGATTTCAGCTCAGATGAAGGATTGAAAATTATCTGCCGAAGGGAATCCTGGTATATTTCTTTCAATGCGGAGAATTTTTTTCTGTCTGTTGTATTATGCATATATGCTTTCAGGAGTCCCGGCAGGTTTAGCATTTCAGGTGATTCTTTGTCGCCGGTTAAAAGAGAGCTTATTAAAATATCCAGTTTCTCTCTGTCGAAGTTTTCAAGTGAATTTTTAATCTCTTCCAGTCCGTCAAATTCACTTATAAGATCTTTAAATGAGTGATACTTTTTTAAATCGTACTGGACTCCTGCTTTTAATACAATTTTATCTGATTCGCTTAACTTCCGTATGTTGGGATTTCCGTCGTCGATTACTATTACAGGGACCTCTGTGGATTTAAAAAGCAGAGCCGACTCTTCATAGGCTGTGTATGTTATCAGAACAGCGTCAGATTTTTCTTTTAATATTTTAGCCGTATCAACCGGAGATTTGATGAAGGGGATGGAGATTTCCACCTCTTTTATCTCTGTCTGCTTAAAATAAATTCTTATATTTGGTGAATTCTGATATGAATTAATCTTTAAACCTTCGGAGGTGTTTATGTGGAGACTTGAAAATTTTTCATCGGCAACCGTGGAGTTTTTAAACAATTTTTTTATCAGCTCTATCTGTTCATAATTATCTGAAAGAAGCTTAATTTTACCGCCACGCTGATTTTTAAATTTCATGAAACCGGAAATATTAATGAGATTCTGCGACGGAAGAAGCAGTTCCCGGATATAGTTCGGATCTACCTGCAGTACTGAAAAATCATGGAGACATTTATCCGGAAACTGGTATGAAGTGAAATAACCATTCTGATAAAAAATCGGGTTATTATCAATAATTACCAGGCCGGCGCCTTTGTATCTGTCGGTATTTTTTGAATTAGTTGAGATCATGTTGAGTATTCCGGCATTGTCGAGGCTTTCACGATTAATGGCATTCAGGTCGAAAATATTTTTTCCGCCGTGATCTATCTTTATATTGCCGTCGGTATAGAATATTCCAATGAATTGATCCCTGTCGGATACATTTTTCTGACTGGATAGTTCCGGAATATCTTTTTCGATATTTACAACGGACACATTTGTAAGGTCAAGTCCGAATATTCTCTGATATTCGAGAAATCTTTTAAGAATAGATTCACCACCTATGTATCTGTTGCTCTCAAGGTGCCGGACATCAATGTTAAACTGTTCGTAGGACGGGTTGCCCAGTATTCTGTCCGAGATGATAACATTCTCCACAAGGGGTATTATCTCAACGGGGAGATCGTACCATGTGCCGATCCGGATGAAGGGTCTCTCATCATTTATGGAATCACCGGTGAAAATGATGAAGCATTCGGTATCGACGATAAAAAGCCTGTCGGAGTTTGTTTTTATAATATCATTAAGATGCATAATGTCCTCACTGAGTTTAAAGTACCGGTATTTTAAATTTAAACAAAAATTTTCTGTAATTATCTGGGAAAACGGTGGAAAATTCTCTCTCCGACGCTTTTAAGAATTTAAATTTATTATAGCATTTTACGAATGAAATAGTACATAATCTGTCATTTCGAAGAAGCGGTAGCGACTGAGAAATCGTATCCCTGCATTAAATTTCAGATTTCTCACGTACGTTCGAAATGACAATCGAAACTTTTTCTGTCATCTCGAAGCGATTGCGACTGAGAAATCGTATTTTTTATATAAATCAATATACGATGACAAGATCCAATTCAATCTTAAACTGCTCTAGATTACAATAATAGCCTATTTTATATAAATTAAATAATGTTGCAATTAAAATTTATATAGTCCTGATATACTTGGATGTAAACATGAACGCAAAGCTCAGGCAATCTCGACGTCAATAAGCCCCCTAAATCCCCCGGAGGTGGACTTTGAATTCCTGGTATAATTTAAAATTAAATGTAATATAATCTTTAAGTCCCCCACCGGGGATTTAGGGGGCTGCACAAAAAGATGTGGTTAATGTAATGATTAGGGGAGTGAGTTTAATGCTTGATAAAAATCCACATGGTTTAAGTGACTATTAATATTTTGATCCGGTTTTTAGTCTTGAACTTTTAATTACATCTGACGATATTATACACAAGAGAAAGAACGCAAAAAAAATGAATAGATTATCAGGATATATATTAAATCTCTACTTCCGCTTCCCCGGGATTAGATTGTTTTTCACGATGGTTATTATTTTTATAATATTCAGTATTATCAGTGTTGCCCTGATGATATCTGATGAGGTGAAAACAGATCCGGTCGGATGGGATAAGATGAAATTTCTATCAGCCCCTGGTGTTTCGGCAAAAAATGTACATGCCGGGCGGAGAGGTAATTTTGTCGCGGTTGTGTTTGAGGGGAGTTCCGGAAATAAAACGGTAATTTATTCTACACTTTCATTTGACGGGGGGAATAGTTTTACTGAACCTCGTGTGATTTCTGAATTTGCTTCGGAGATAAGCAGTAACCCCAGGATTGCAATATCCGGTAAAGGTGAAATTTATATTACATGGTCTGTGATTTCCGGTGATGAGACGGATAGCCGGATATATTTATCAAAATCTCCCGATATGGGGGTTACCTGGAGTAATCCCGATGTAATTACTTTTGGTATGCAGATGGAGATTCTGCCGGTACCGGTTTTTGATGACAGGGAGAAGTTTCATCTGTTTTTTACATCCTACAGCGGCAATAGTTTTAATCTTTTTCACACGAGTATGGATGAAAACAAAATATTCGGTAAACCTCAACCTGTTGTGAAAGTTAAAGGTACCATGAGGGGAGCTTTTTCTCCGGCGATAAAATTTGTTAAAAATTATGTAATTGTAGTCTGCCAGGGGAAAGAGGAGAGTTATAATGATCATCTCTATTTCACTATTTCGGATAATTACGGTAAAAGCTGGAGCGGAATAGACAGGATTACAACGGGGAAGTTTAATAATCAGTCTCCTGCTATTGAAGTGTATGACGACACGGTTTATCTTGTATATATGAACAACAGTGAAAAGAACTGGAGCATCAATATGCTCAGAGGCTATCGGATGGGGAGCAGATGGGATACCGATCCTCTGAAAATTTCAACCACAAATGCGAACTGTTATTCACCGGATGTTACCATCTCGCCCGATAATGAACTTTTTATTGCATGGCATGACCTTCGAGAAAAAGTGAGCAGGATTTTTTACCGTAAATATTCGGTTAAGGGTAAAGAACTTCTGCCGGAAGGGAAGCTCTCTGTAAAACAGACATCGGGGAGAGAACCCTTATGTTTAACGACCAATAAAAAATTGCTGGTTATGTGGGACGATGGAGGACGGATTGCCCTGAATTTCAATGATAATTATGTCATGGCGCCGTCGGTAAATTCATCTTCTCATCCTGAAGATAAATGGAGCAGAGAAAACTCCGCAGTTATCAGGTGGAACAAGCCTTATGATGAATCGGGTATTGCAGGTTACGCTTCAATAACTGATAAAAATTCATACACCAATCCTACAATACAGAATCAGCGGAGTGATGCGTCAAGTACTCTCCTCACCGGCCTTGATGACGGGATTACATATTTTCATATAAGAACCATTGACGGTGCAGGAAACATGAGCCGTACTGTTCACTATAAAATTCAGGTAAGTTCAAATCCTCTTGCTACACCTGTTATTGTATCTTCAACTCATCCTCAGAATTTAAAATCTGATTTGACCGATGCTGTTTTCAGATGGGCTATAAATGATTCCCGGAGACTAAAAGGATTTATCTATAGTATATCAAAGGACACAGCGCTTAAGCCTGATAAATTTCTTAAAGATTTCGAAATTCAGTTTAACGGACTTGAGAGCGGCGTATATTATTTTAATCTGGCCGCGGTAAGTACAACAAATCAGATCAGCAGAGTTTCAACTTACAGTTTTATTGTAGGTGAAGGGGTGATGGATCAGGATTATCTGAAAAATCTTGCTAATAAAGAATATCGTTTTAAAGATAACAGTAAAGTTGTAAGTTATATTCCTTCTGTTGAGATAAATCTTCCTTTTGGAGACAGGGGAATATTCAACAGTGGAACTTTTACCGCGCTTCTTAAACCGAGACATATTTCACTTCCGAATATCAGCGGATATTCTGTTGTGATAGGAAATGAGAAAAAAATTCCTTCAGATAAGATTAATCTTATGTCGGGAATTTTAAACGTTGAGGGACTGACAAAGGGTGATTACACCATTGGCGTCAAGTGCAGATATTTTAGTATTGTTAATGGTAAAAAAAGATATTATTGGACTGAGCCGGTTTATAAAAGTTTTTCGATTATTCCTGATTATGCAGATTCACCTCTGGATAAAATATACGGTGCACTGATGAAAAAATTTAAATCATCGCCATATGTTTTTTCTATGATAATTTTTCTTTTTTCAGTAATGGTTATCTATCGGGGATACGGAAACAGGATCAGTTTTTATATTAAAATGTTTAACTATAAACTTAAGTATTATTTGTAACTGATATGAAAACTATAACTAAAACTAAAATAACAAATAAATTTCTGGCGCTGCTTATTACAGTCCTCTTCTTCATCCCTTTGCCGATTTATACGCAGAGTACTGGGGAGATGGATCGTCAGGCTCAGGAGTATTTTGATAATAAGGAATTTTCTAAGGCCGTTGCTCTCTGGCTGAATATTCTTGATGTTGATCCTAACAACATGGATGTTCAGAAGAAAGTTGAATTTCTTTACGAAATGAAGCAGAAAAAAGACCTTGAACTTGAGAAGTCCAAATTTAATTATAAAATGGCCAAAAGGGAGATAATTAAAAATTTTGTACAGGGAGTTACTTTTGATGACGCGGAAAAGAATCTCGCTGTATCTAAAGAAAATGCCCGGATAGCGTTTGAAAGTTTTATAATCGCATACAGAATTGATCCGAAAGATAGTGACATGCAGCTGATTAGAGAGGATATGCAGAAGCTTGAAAAACTTCTTGCTTCTGAAGACCGGCGACTTGCCCTGTCTAAAGAGCAGAGGGAGAAGGCGGCTGCTCTGACTGCTCTTGCGATTAAAGCAATGGATGAGGCGCGATATCAGGATGCTCTTGGTTACTGGAGTGAAATTCTTTCTTTTATGCCGGAAAATGTTGACGCGGTAGAGGGTAAAAGACAGGCCGAAATAGCTATAGATAATATTATACGATATGAAAGTATTAGGACCTTTATGGCAAGCGGGAGAAGTTATTTTGAACTTAACAACTTCAAACTCGCGCGTCAGGATTTTATGAATGTTCTCCAACTCGATCCGCAGAACAATGCGGCTCAGGATTTTATTGAGCGGATTGACGAAATTCTTAACAGTAAGAAAAAATACGAACAGAGACTTCGTGAAGCGGAAATATTTTATATTTCAGGGTTGAGGAATATCAGGGAAAATAAGTTTGATGAAGCGAGAGATGAGCTTGAAAATACTATAACTCTCATTGCGAATTATAAAGACGTGCGGGAAAGGCTCGCCAGTATCCCGAGGCTGAAAGCTGAATTCGAAAGAAGAGAGCG
>JBBRFT010000140.1:0-9042 GCA_038241375.1 Spirochaetota bacterium | reverse complement strand
TGTGGGCGATAACGGCGAACTTATCGAGTCTGCTTCCGATTACGATGTTCAGTTTACAGCAACAGATCTTGCAGGAAATATTTCTGAAATAGCAACTGATAAAATTTCCGTTGATATACTCGTTATCGTTACGGAGAGGGGACTTAAAATGAGGGTAAGCAATATTGAATTTGCCTTCGGAAGTTCAACTCTTAGAAAAAGAGGAACAAATATACTAAATCGTGTTTATCAAATTCTGGAAAAGTACAGTGCATATGATATTATCGTGGAGGGGCATACCGATGATATCGGGAATGAAGAGTATAATCTTAATCTCTCGGAGAAAAGAGCATTAGCGGTGAAAAATTATCTTGTCGACAAGGGGACAGCTTCATCCAGACTGAAATATGTCGGTATGGGTGAGAGTCTGCCATTCTATCCCAATACCAGTGAAGAAAACAGAAGAAGAAACCGTCGTGTTGAATTTCTTCTGGTGAAGGATAAAAATATTAAATGAAAGCACTTTTTTTTACTGATATTGACGGGACACTTATAGATCATAATAATTACTGCCATGACGGCTCGATCCGCGGTATGGAACTTCTCAAAGAGAAATCTATTCCGCTGATCTGTATATCAAGTAAAACATTCGATGAGATGTCGTTTTTAATGAAAAGGCTTCATCTCTTTTATTCATTTGCATTTGAAAACGGTTCCGGGATTGCGTATTATTCTGAGGATACGGGGGAATATAAGGTCGATTTAACAGGGCCCGGTGTTGATGTTCTTTCTGCATTTATACCGGAACTTGAGAATATTTCCGGAAAATCATTACGGTCAATCTTATCGTTTTCGGATGATGAAATAGCTCATATGACCGGGCTTGATCATCATTCAGCATTTCTCGCGAAAAAAAGACTTACCACTCTCCCGTTTATTGAAGAAGAGAACAATCTTCTTACAGATTCTGAAATTATAGATTTAAATGATAGACTGAGTGAATATAATTTTCAGATTACTAAGGGGGGACGGTTTAATCATCTGATACCCTTAGGTTCGGGTAAAGGGGAAGCTGTAAAAAAAATTATTGAGTTTTATAAAGGCAGATTTAAGGATGAAATTATTACTGCCGCCGCGGGGGATAGTTTAAATGACATACCAATGCTCAGGTCCGCTGATTACTCATATGTAATAAGGAAGCCTGACGGGAGCTTTATTGATTTTATGTCGGGAAAAATTATGAATAGCGCCGGGCCGAATGGTTTCACGGAAGCAGTAAACGATTTTATTAAAATAACAGTAGGTTAATTTATGGAAGCACTGAAAGAATTATTATATAGTATCGGTTCATTTTGCGTGAGGATCATAAAAATTGCAGTTGATTGGTTTACCGGCTTGTCACTGCTCAATAAGGTTATTGTGCTGAATACATTTACAGCATTTTTTGCAATTATACTCCCCATTGCAAAATATTACATATTTGAATCATGGGCAGTTATAAATAATCCAATAGCTGTTTATATGATTTTAATAGTGATGATAATGTTTGCATCAATTTTTTTCCATGGTCAGATTGTACTTGCTCTGAGGATTGTATTGAATCTCTGGTATCTTATCTCTGTGATTGTTCTTTATGCGACTAATTCTATTTCACATGCGCCTTATGTGCTGAGTATAGGATTTTTGTTTAATTTAATCGCACCGGTAATATACATCGGTGCATCTGTAATGGTTTATCTTTCCGGGGAAAACTAGTGCGCCTCCACTGTCCGCTGGCCATCTCTCCCATTTCATCATGGGGGAAGGTTACCGCAGGCCAATGTCATTAAGTTAAGAGATTCATTGTTCTGCAACAGCCCCTCTCCGGGGGATTTAGTGGGCTTAACTTAATGGCATTGCTCCATAAGCTGGGCGGTGTTAAAAATTTTTCTTGATTTTTTATCTGTATTTTTTTTGAAATGAAATATGAAAACTGGTAACTGCTGAAATATTGCGGGTAAGATTAGTCTCCGCCGCGCCACGGGCGCGGCGGAGACTAATCTTACCAGTTTATAAGCAATTACGAAAACTGTAAATTTAATTAAAAAAAAGGAGTTTAGTAGATGAGTAAAAAACAGTTTCAGACAGAGGTACATAGGCTTTTACATTTAATTATTCATTCACTTTATTCTCATAAGGAGATCTTTCTAAGGGAACTTATTTCAAATTCATCAGACGCACTGGATAAACTGAAATTTCTTGCAATTACAGATGAGAAATATAAGGGGATAAATTTCGAGCCTAGAGTGGATATCTTTTTTGATCATACTGAAAAGACTTTAACATTATCTGATACCGGTATAGGTATGAGTGAGCAGGAGCTTGATGAAAATCTTGGAACAATCGCGCGTTCTGGAACACGAAATTTTGTTCACAGCATGACCGGTGACGAGAAGAAAGATTCAAATTTAATCGGTCAGTTTGGAGTAGGGTTCTATTCTGGATTTATGGTTGCTGATAAAGTTGAGGTTGTATCAAGAAAAGCCGGCGAAGATACCGCGACCAGGTGGATAAGTGATGGAAAAGAAGAATACAGCATCGAGAGTGCAGAGAGAGAGACTCAGGGAACAACGGTTAAACTCTTCCTCAATGATGAGGGTGAGGAGTATGCAAACAGATGGGCTATTCAGGAGATAATCAGGAAGTATTCGAATCACGTTCCTTTCCCTATATATCTTCACTTTGAGGATAAAAAATTTGAAGGTGAAGGTGAAGATAAAAAAGAGATAAAAGAGGAGAAGGTCGAACAGATAAACTCCGCTTCTGCGATATGGAAACGTTCCAAGAGCGAGCTCAAAGAAGAGGACTATAACGAATTTTACCGGCAGATCGGTCATGATATGGAAGATCCTCTTCTCTATATGCACACTCAGGCTGATGGGACAATGGATTATTCGACTCTGTTTTATATCCCGGCAAAAGCTCCAATCGATCTTTTCCGCGCGGATTACAAGGCTGGAGTTAAACTTTATGTTAAACGTGTTTTTATTACAGATGATGATAAAGATCTTATGCCGACGTATCTCCGTTTTGTTCGCGGAGTTATCGATTCAGAGGACCTTCCTCTTAACGTAAGCCGTGAGATACTTCAGCAGAACAGAGTAATGGCGAAAATCCGTTCTTCATCGGTTAAAAAAATTCTATCAGAACTTGAGATTTTGAAAAACGGAAAAAGAGAGAAGTTCAATCAGTTCTGGAAAGAGTTTGGAATTCCAGTTAAAGAGGGCTTGTATCAGGACTATGAAAACAAGGATAAGCTTGTAGAACTTGTGATGTATAAATCTACAAGAGGTGATGAATACACAACACTGTCGGAGTATGTTGAGAGAATGGCGCCTGATCAGAATTCAATTTTCTACATCACTGGTGGTAAAGAAAACGTGCTCAGAAATTCTCCTCTTCTTGAGATGTACCGGAACAGAAATATTGAAGTGCTTATACTCTCAGATGAAATTGATGAGATTGTAATTACTACTATTCCTAAATATAAAGATTTTGAACTAAAATCTGTAAACAGAAGCGATGCCGCTGATGATCTCAAAAGTGATGATGACAAAGAGAGGGAGAAGAAAATCGAACCTCTTGTTAAGAAGATTAAAGATAAACTTGGTGATAATGTAAAAGACGTAATCGCAAGTACAAGACTCAGTGATTCTCCATCATGCATTGTTGCCGATGAGAATGATCCAACAGTGCAGATGCAGCATATTCTTAAAGCCATGGGACAGGAGAATCTTCCCGAGTTTAAGCCTGTACTTGAGATAAATCCGGATCACGAGATAATTAAAAAACTCGAGGGGACCGAGGATGAATCACTTATCGAAGATGTGAGCTTTCTGCTTCTTGAGCAGGCTATGCTTGTTGAGGGGATGGAGCTTAAAAGTCCTAATGTCTTCGTAGCAAGAATGAATAGAGTTATGAATAAAGCGATTTAAAATTAATATTTAAACTCTGCTCCCAACCCCCGCACTCCCGGGGGTGCGGGGGATTTTTTCCTGTAAATTCCAGAAAATAAGCATTTGACACTTGTAACTAAAAAAGTACAATCATTCAAATACTATTGAATGCTTCTCCGGTTTTGTTTTCGGCAGGGTAATTGGGGCTTTTTATAAACAGGTTGTATGAATAATTTCCGCCGCGGATTTGGCGTGGCGGCAAAGGATTGACATCGGATTTTGAACAGTCAAAGATAATTTTATGGAGAAGTTTTATGTCTGATAATATAATAGAGATTCTGAGAAATAAAAAAGCCAGGTTCGAGTACGAAATTCTTGATACTTATGAAGCGGGAGTTGTGCTTAAGGGGACTGAGGTCAAATCTATCAGGCAGAAGAAAGTGAATATTCAGGAATCTTATGCTTACATAAAAGATGGCGAGGTGTATATTATTGGTATGAATATATCCCTCTACGAAATGGGGAACTATTTTAATCACGAACCTCTCCGTGAAAGAAAACTTCTTCTTCATAAATATGAAATTCGAAAACTTGTTGGTAAACTGAAAGAGCGTGGTTACACGTTAGTACCTTTGAGAATGTATATAAAAAACGGAAAAGTAAAACTTGAACTGGGTCTGGCAAAGGGTAAGGATACTCATGATAAGCGCCGGACAATTCAGGAGAGAGATTCAAAACGCGATCTGCAGAGGGAGATACGGAAGTACGTGTAGTTTTTGTTTCCAAAGCCCCTGTGATTAAAGGGGCTTTGAAGTATTACAAAAATCTTCTAAGCAAGATCCTGAATTTGTTTGCTCATTTCAGGAATTTTAGCGAACAACTCTTCGAGCTCGGCATTTGTAATTTTCAATGTGTCGAGAGCTTTGCTGCTCAGCTGATGATATAATCCATCACTTCCGATTCCTATCCCTGCCATGATGCTTATTGTATTTGCAATGTGTACCGCAGAGACTTCAGCTTTATACTGCTCAGGCGCATTTTCAGGCTCGGAGTAAAATCTTACTATAGACTTGAGTACAGGAGGAAAGTTCCACTTCTCAAGAATCTTTTCGCTGATCTCCTGATGGCTGTAACCCATGATCTCTTTTTCAGCTTCATTGAATGTTATATTTTTTGTTTTAACTTCGTTTATAATATCGTTGTAGGTATTCTGAACATATATGGCAATGACGGTTTTGCCGACATTATGAATTATTCCACCTGTAAAAACAACATCAGCAATATCTTTACGGTTTTTTAAAACTGCTATTTTTTTTGCGAGATTGGCCACCATGAGTCCCTGTTTCCAGAGTTCTCCTTTGCCCAGATCATAACCGATTACAAATTTATCGAGAATCGGTTTAGCCGCGATGACCATAACAATACTTGTTATCTCTTTAATACCCAGAGTTACTATAGCTCTGTCAATGGATGTAATCTCTTTTCCTCTGCTGAAATACGCGGAGTTACAGAGCTTGAGAATATTAGTTGTCATTGACTGATCTTTAGATATCTCCTCCGCTACATCCTTAAAAGATACATCGGGATTGTTTACCATATTTAGAATCTTAGAAGCAATCTCCGGCATAGTCGGAAGTGCTGCTAGATTATTTATTGTGCTTTCAATTCTCTGTTTTATCTGTGCGTGCATGTAAAATACCCCGGATTTTATCAAACCTTATAATAAATTTTCTCCTGACCGGCAGCCTTGACTTTCAAGTGGCCGTCCATCAGATAAAAGTCTATGACGCGGCCGGAATTTCCACCCGTATCTTCTTCAAGAAGCGGAATCTGAAGCTTGGCCAGCATTTTTTTTGTCTCTTCAATATTTCTGTCGCCAATCTGACCAAGAGTTACATTGGATTCAAATTTGAACATTGAAGCACCGCCGGCAATTTTAGCGGATAGAAATTCTTTTTTTGCACCCTCTTTCAGAAGCATCTGAACCAGAAGGGGAATAGCGGTATCTGCATATTTTTCCGGATATGCTCCGTTTGCCGTGTCCAGGGGGAGTAAAACATGTGCAAGCCCCCCGATTTTTTTCATTCTGTCATATATGCAGATGCCGACACAGCTTCCAAGAATAGTACGTAGAACCGTTGGTTCTTTTGCCATCCTGACCTGCGCGACTCCTACATTTAAAAGTGTTTCACTCATACTGTAATCTCTATTTCGGATTTTAATTCAATTATATAAATATACTTCATTCTTATATTTGTCAATGGTTAATAATATTTTTTTAATTTTTGTCTAATTATAATGAAAAGTATTTACAAACTGCGGTTGATTGTTATATAATAGTACATGGGGTTTAAGCTATTGCTCCTTAATGAGGTTGGCAGGATAATAGAATGGAAATAAATAATTCTGATAAATCACCCGTTTCAAAAATCGACCATTTGGTCAGTATAATAAATGGAAAGGAAAAAAATAAAATCTCCGGAATTTTTCTCGATGAATCTCTTCTGGAATTTTATTCTCTTATTGATAAAATATTTATACCGCCTATTCCGGTTGGTGAGCTTGAATATACAGCAGGTGTTGAGATAACCGATGGTCTTGTTTCTGTAATTCCGGAGTATCTGTATGGTCACATGCTGCTTGAAAAAAGGAAACCATCATCAGAGCAGCACTCTCTTCAGTTTATAAAATCAATTCCCGGTAAACTTGTAGATTTTGTACATATTCTCAGGTTTGATTTTAAACTTGCCGGCGGATATGGAATTATAGCCGGCAAGGGGGATAACAG
Organism: Spirochaetota bacterium; assembly: GCA_038241375.1. Lineage (GTDB taxonomy): Bacteria > Spirochaetota > UBA4802 > UBA4802 > UBA5550 > WRGT01. The sequence continues at coordinate 2,340 of JBBRFT010000140.1, read as the reverse complement.
AACTTTCCCGGGATATCAGACGGATAGAATAAGATATAAGTCCAGACTGGTCCCGGTTATAAAAGGGAGTAATCCTCTTCTAATAGATTCTCTAAGACTTAAATCGCAGCTTGAGGTTGATACTGACGGGAAAAGATTCACCTCGGTATTTTTTGATGAATTCAGTACAACGGAGATATCAATAGACTTCAGTATGAAATCCGGTTATGATATTTATTCAATACCTCCGAAGATTTATCAATATATCCCTTACGATTATTTTACCGCATGTATGAATATACCTGATCCGACTACTTCAAAGCTCAAATCGGGTGCTGAACTGTTCGAGCCTCTTTTCTTTTATCTATACTTTCAGTATAGAGAAAGGAATCATGAAATAGAGGAGAAGCAGCTTGCAGTCTGGGGTGATTATCTTGAATTGACAGAATCGGGGGTGGTGCAGAAGCCGCTGCTTCAGGAGAGGCTTCGTGATTTTTTCTCTCACTATACTTTATATAGAGATGAGGAGATGATGCTCAAGGGGCTGCGTCAAATATCCATTAGTGAATGAGGTCTGAAATTGTTAATGAATACATCTGAAGTCAGAGTTGTGAAATATAAAGGGGGAGATTTAGAGGATGTGACTGATTGTATAGTCAGGGAGGATCCTCTGGAAATTTTCATTAATGGTGAAAAAAAATATTTCTGTATGAGAATGCCCGGGATGGATTATGAATTGGCACTCGGTCTTTTATTTAATGAAGGTATTATAAATTCAATGAATGATATTCAGGATTTTGAATTGGATGAATGCCGGATCTCTCTGAATATTAAAGGGACGATTGTTCCCGGATTTAAAAAAGTTTACGCCTCATCGGGTAGTATGTTTTCTGATGAGCTTGTAGTTCCGGTTTCACAAACAGGCGGCGAGTTCCCTTCTAATAAACTTTTTGTTTTACAGAATGAATTTTTCAAAATGCAGGAAGTATTTGATAAAACCGGAGGAGTCCACGCCTGTGCTTTTTATTCATCCGGGGGAGAGCTTGTATCTTTTGCTGAAGATGTGGGGAGGCATAATGCTCTTGATAAATGTATGGGGATCGCTCTGGCTTCAGAAAAAATGGAGAGTATTTTTCTGATTATGCTCTCTTCAAGAATCAGCTTCGAGATGATTCGTAAAAGTTATAGAACTGGTGCTGTCTTAGTTGCAGGGGTATCAGCCCCTACCAGTGCTGCAGTAAGTGCTGCTGAACAATCGGGTATGACTCTTGTCGGATTTCTGCGTGGCGAAAGATTTAATGTTTATACTCATCCTGAAAGACTGCTGAATTTATAAATTTCTTATAAATAATTAATATTTACTTGTGAAGCAATCTTTAAGTCCTCCGGGGGATTTAGGGGGTTTAACTTAATGACATTGCCCCGACACCTCTCTCTCTTTAGAAAGAAAGAGAGAGAGGTGTGGAAGCAGCCGGGGGTGAGTTTTAAAATTTCTCAAAACCGTCGTCATTCATGAAGTCATCAATATTTGAGGACTTTTCTTTTTTAGGAGACGCCTCAGTTTTTTTATCTGAAACTTTGATATCAGGTTTTATTTCAGCAGTCTGTTGTTTAAACTTCTGGACTGTTTCATGTTTTTTTATTTCCGATATTTTTTTTAGAGCAGTTTTTTCAGGCGTCTTTTTTATTGTTTCTATAGCAGTTTTTGATTTGTTGTTTTTATTTCTTATTGTAAATCTGCTCATGAGTGCAAGCATCTCCTGAGCCTGATTTGCCATCTCTTCGCTGGCTGATGCTGTTTCTTCAACAAGTGCGGCATTCTGCTGAGTTGCAGAGTCAAGTTCAACTATTGCGCGGTTGATCTGATCCATCCCCTGACGCTGTTCATCACTTGCGGCGGCAATTTCAGATATAATAAGGGCAGTAGTTTTTGCGGAATTTGCTATCTCTTTCAGAAATTCACCAGACTGAACTACAACTTGGGTTCCTTTCTCAACTTTTTCTACAGACTCTTTTATTAGAAGTTCTATCTCTTTTGCAGCACCTCCTGAACGCTGCGCGAGATTTCTAACCTCACCGGCAACAACTGCAAAACCTTTCCCCTGGTCACCAGCCCGTGCTGCTTCAACTGCCGCATTAAGCGCAAGGAGGTTTGTCTGGAATGCTATTTCGTTGATTACTGTAATGATCTCGGATATTTTTTTACTTGAATCATTAATCTCGTTTATTGACTGAATAGCAACCACAGCCTGATCACTTCCAATGGCCGACTTTTGTGCTCCTTCGCTAGTAAGAACTTGAGCACTCTTGGAGTTTTCCGCATTGCGGTCAACGGTTGCGGTGTTTTCTTCAATGGTTGCT
>JBBRFT010000139.1:0-9185 GCA_038241375.1 Spirochaetota bacterium | reverse complement strand
ATGTCTTCCATCGGATCGATTTTGTTATCAAAATAGGAGTTCAGCATTTCATGTGCGTCTCTGCATTTCATGGCATTACCTCCTGTAGAAGTCCTCTTAGTCTGTGTCTGCCGCGGGAAATTCTTGATTTTACTGTGCCGGTTTTTACTCCGGTGATTTCGGTTATCTCTTCATAACTCAGTTCGTCAAGATCTCTCATAACGATGAGTATACGCTCTTCTTCGGGAAGCATTGATATAGCCTTACGCACGGCCGTCTCTCTCTCGCTTCTTTCAAAAAGAGACTGAGGGTCGGCATTGTCGGCGGCAGAGTGATAATTTTCAAAACCGTCAATTGGTACTTTATTTTTGCTGTATGCGGATGACAGCCTGTTTCTGCATGTGTTCACCGAGATTGAGTAAAGCCATGTTGAGAGCGCAGATCTGAACCCGAACTTGTGGAGGTTCTTATACATCTTGATGAAAACCTCCTGACTGCAGTCAACAGCTTCATCGTAGTCTCCGGTAATATTTATACACAAATTGAAAATCATATCCTTATACCTGATTACGAGAGTATCGAAATCTCTCTCTTTGCCGTTTAAAAAACCATTAATCAAAACGGCATCTTCGGTCCCGTGATCCTTTTCTTTTAATTCTTTTATTATTAGACTGAAAAAGCCGGGAAACGTTCTTATTTTTTTTAATGATATTGTAAATATTTCAAAAAAGCATAATCGGTAAATGCGGATAATAATACCCGATGAATAAAAAACAGGTACCGTTGATGAAGGAGATTTTAACATTATATTATTCTCTATTCTAATAAATATGATTATAGTATATTATAGAGAGAGGGGATGTAATTTCAACTCTGTTTTTTTTGTTTATTAAAATATCGAAATATGCTCAGTCATTTTAAATATAGGAAAATACACGATATGAAAGCCCGGGAATAAATAAATCGGTACTAATCTGTCCATAAACGGAAGTATAATTATGTTGTTGATTTTTATATGTTAAATTGATACTGTTGATGATGTAGATATTATCATATTAAATTTCCAGGCGGTCCGGTTATGCAACCAAAATTGAAATTAAAGAATAAAATTTATATTACTCTCTCCGTCGGTGCGGTAGTTTCGCTTCTTGTGCTTAATTCCATGTTTGATGTAGTTAACTGCAATATGAAGAGAGATTATAAAAGCGGTAGAGAGAAATTTTATCAGGATGTAAAAGAGAAGATTCAGAAACTTGAAAAGGAAGAGTTTAAAGACGCTTCCGCGGCATCAAGGCTTGCACAGCAGTACAATCTTATCGGTACCTATTATATGGAAAATCGTTTATGGGATATGACAATTGATGCATTTAATAATGTATTGAAATACGGGAATGCAAGCGACAATACGTTTTATTCACTTGGGCTCGCTTATGGGAACAGAGGTGTTGAGAAAAACTCAAAAGATGATATAAATAAGGCGGAATATAATTACCGCAAAGCAACAGCAGTCAATCCCAATCATCTTGATGCCAAATATGCCCTTGCTATACTGCTTTTTTATTATAAACCGGATGGTAAAGATGAGGCTCAAATTCTGATAAACGATATTATCGTAAAAAACCGTGCACATTACCCTGCGCGTTTCGCAAACGGAAGAATTAATTATGAGCTTGGCAATAAAGAGAAAGCTCTTACATTATATCAGGATCTCCTTGCAGATATAAATAAAATGCCTGTATCGGGGCTCAGTAATGATTATAAAGCGGAGTGCAATAGAAATATAACACGGATAATGTCGGAATTATCAATGAGGTAGGTTTATTGTCTGTATAAAGCTTAATACCTGTACGATCCCTTAATCCCCAGGAAGGGGACTTTAATGAATAAAATTTTTAGAAATCATTAGTTTGTGTCACTATCGCCACTCTTCATCAGGAAGAGGTCTACTTATTCTGGCGTCTTTGGACTCTTCAATAAATTTCTCTTTAAGTATTACTATGTCGACTCTTCTGTTATATGCTCTCCCTTCGGGAGTATTGTTGTCGTCAATGGGACGGTATTCGCCGAATGCAACAGACGAAAGCTGCTTCGGGTTAACGCTCTCTTCATCGGTCAGATGCTGGAGTACCGCAAGACTTCTTGCAGAAGAGAGTTCCCAGTTTGTTTTATATCCTTCACCTTTTGGCCGAACAATTGTACTGCCGTCGGTGTGACCCTCTACCCTTGTAAAGTTAGGTACATTGCGGACTATGTTTGATATTTTAGCAAGAATAGGGCGCATTTCCGGTTTAAGTTTTGCAGAGCCCGGATCAAAAAAGAAATCAGATGCCAGGCTTATTATAAGACCACGTTCATCCTCTGTAACACGGACTGTTTTTGATGTTATCTCCGGTTTGAAAAGTTCCATCGCACGGGTAACTGCTTTTCCGAGAGATTTTCCTCTATCCGTTGAAGGGAGACTCATCATGGTCTGTCCCATTTCGGCAAGTGATCCCTTTGATAAAGATCGACCACCTTCCATCATCCCGAGATTTCCGCGGAATGAACTTATTATCATTTTAAAATCATCGGCAGTGCTTACAGTTACATCACCCATCATGATAATGAAAAAACACATAAGGAGATTGTTCATATCTCCCATGGTAACCATCCATGCCGGTGGTCCCGCTACACCCTTTTTCTCACGTTTTTTTTTGGCCATTTTTATTCGCCTTTTTCATCCACGAGATCAGCTCTCATAATCGGAGGGAGGAATGATACCAGTTTTTCCTTCAGAATTCTGGGATTATCACCAGCCTGTATTGAAAGTACACCCATAACTGCGACAGATTTGAACAGGATTTCTTCACCCGTAAGTGAATCCAGGTTTGTAGCCATTGGAGTAAGAACAAGATAAGCAAGAATAGCGCCATAAAGAGTTGTTATAAGAGCAACAGAGAGATATGGTCCGACCATGGATTTGTCGGCAAGGTTTGCAAGGAGGAGTACAAGTCCCATCAGTGTACCGATCATCCCGAATGAAGGTGCGAGTCCTGCGAAATCATCAAATATTTTTTTATTCGCGCCATGACGCTCGGCCATTTCATCTATATCTGTTTCAAGAATTACCCGGACAAGTTCCGGGTCTGTTCCGTCTACAACAAGCTGAAGACCCTTCTTTAGAAAAGGTTCTTCAAGAGCATCCAGGTCATCTTCAAGAGCCAGCAGGCCCTCTCTTCTGGATTTTTCAGAGAATTGAACTAAAGTTACTATCAGCTCAACTGGATTCAGAGTCGGGGGGAAAATAGCTATCCGCATATATGTAGGCATTGCCATAAGTTTTGCAAGGGGATATGAAACCATGAGCGCACACCAACCCCCTCCGAATGTAACTATAACTGACGGTGCATCCCAAAACATCAATACATTACCGCCGGCAACAATAATACCGAAAATTAAAGTTGAGAAACCTGCGATAAGTCCAATCACTAATCCAATATTCATTTTCAACCTTCAAAAAAAAGAAATTTTATAATATCCGTTCAATTCAGATAATTGCTAATTAACCTGTTCTGAAACTTACATCTCTGTTGTATAAAAAAGGTTGATATAAATTTCAGAAAAATCACGAGCATCTGCTTTTAATCCTGTTTTATAGTTCAGATATAGTATAATGCTTCAAAAATTGAGAGAAAGATACAGGAATAATCTTGACTCTCTCATTATTTACTGATAACTTTATAATTCATAATCGGGATTTCTGAAATTATTCTTGAGATTAAAAATCTTTATTACTTAAAAACCGGCTGGAAATTGTATATCAGCTGTTGTATAAGATTCAAACTTTAAAATACAGGTGAATTAAACATGGAAAATAAAGGGGCATTTTATCCGTTTGTCTGGCCGACTCCCGACGCATTCGGAATAGGACTTGTTGTCGGGTTGGTATTTATGGTTGTATTGATTTACACAGTCTATAAATATCTTGAGTCTAAGGAGCAGAAAAGAATTCATAATTACCAGCTCTTCCTCTTCCAGGCAAAGCATAAAGGTCTTAATGATTTCCAGTTTAAAATTCTTAAGAATATGGCAACAAAGCTTAAATTGTCTAATCCTAAGGAGCTTGTTTCAAATTCAGGCTTATTTGAATCGACTCTCCCTGCCTTTATCGAATATCTGAAGAAGCAGACCGAGGAGGAGGAGACTCTTGTGGGGATTTTCCGTGATCTGACAACAATTTATGAAAGACTTTATATTACAGGTTCTCTAAGGAGACCTCTTGAATCTATGGCTGATATTGAAGGTGGTGAAATTCTCTATTTTACAATAGAAAACGGCGGAGTTTATCTTGGTAAAGTTTCAGGGCGAGGAAGTAATTTTATAACACTGAATCTTTTTACTCCAGCAAAGAATCTCAGAAATTTTGAAAAAGAGACTCCGATTGCATTACGGGTACTCCGGATAAATGATGCAGAGTACCTTATAAAGACTGTAACTATGGGTATTGATCAGAACACCCTGAAGGTTAAGCTCTCTGATGATTTTACACGGGAGAGAGAGTTCCGTCATCCGTATATAAACGTAGCCATTCCGGCAATTGTTACAATTGAACCTTTAGACCTTGCTTCAGAAACGGAGATGGTTGAATGTTCAATTCTGAAAATAAATGAGTATGAATGTGTTCTCCGTATTCCGGTTCCGCTTGAATACGAAAGAGAATACCTTGTCAGTTTTGAAATAAGTAAATATAAATTAAATGTAAAATCAAGAATAGTCTCATCAAAGACGGTTGAAGCCGAGAGTGTTTATTATCAGACTTTCAAGTTTCTTGATATGACTGAACCGGGTAAGGTGATACTTACCCGGTATATAGCTGCAAGCATGCAGTAGAGCATCAGTCACCGGAGACAAAGGCTGTGAGTACCCAGTCTTTGTCTCGCTTCTCAAATATGGCTCTTGGCCCTATGGGTGAATGAATATAATGGCTGAATACATATCCGCTTTTTCCCGACGAAGTTTCAACTTTAACCCATTTTCCGTTTACGCCATCTATTTTTTCTGATTTAGTTTTTTCTGCAGATTCTGCTGTTTTTACAATCTCGTAATCGAGAGTTTCAATAACAGGAGATTTTGAAGAGGGTGATTGCCGGACATTTACTTTTTTACCTGTTAAAGCTGAGTATTCAAAAGAGTCGTAGTCGGTCGGGAATATAACAAACAGGTAAGGATATGCCTGCATTGTTTTATCTTCGTTATAAAAGGATGAGCCCATAGAGAGAATTTTATCCATCTCGTACCAGAACTCTGAATTCCGCGGATTCCTGTCCAGATTCCATAATTTAATTAATCCTTTAATCCCATCTTGAGATTCAAAAGTAAATGCGACATCAGGCGCGATCAGTTTTCTAAGCGCTGTAAAATTTTTAGCTTTAACTGCTTTTTTAAATTTCTCGATGTAGATAGAAAACTCTTTATCGTTAACAGAATCATCGATAGGAATGAGCTGAAATTTTTTAAACTCTTTCACTTCTGCACTATCCGCAGGGATTAAAGAAAATGACATAATTAAGATCAGGAGAGATATGGTTATTTTTTTCATTTTAATACTCCGATTATTATAAACTGTTAATGCAGGCACTTTCTAATTTTATAATTTTATGTAAAGTATAAAAACTTGAGTTAACATGGTATTCGTGTCTCTACTCAAGAACCTCTATGATTGAACATCGAACTGCAATCAATGGAAAAGCCGGATCTATTTCATTCTGCGGCTTATTATACCCATGAGATTGTAGGTAAGCTGTGCCGCTGCAAAGTCTGAAACAGCAGATCCTTCAGCCGGAGCGAGCTCCACAACATCAAATCCGACAATTCTTTTTGATGCGGGGATTGACTCTACAAATTTGAAAAAATCATACCAGAATAATCCACCAGGAACAGGAGTCCCTGTATGCGGAATCACCGAAGGATCGAGTCCGTCAACATCAACTGAAATGTATATGTCGTCGGGGAAGTCTTCGGGAAAATCTATGTTGAAACAGTTCTCTCTGTAAATGTAAGAAGCATTGTAGCAGATAATATTACTGTTCGCATCGCGGTATTTCTGCTCCTCCATTGAGAAGCTTCGTATTCCGATCTGTATAAGGGGAACACCTTTTTCGTGAACTCTGCGCATAACGCATGCGTGAGAAAAATTTGAACCGTCAAGTTCATTCCTCAGATCGGCATGGGCGTCAAAGTGAACCACTCCAATTACATTGAAATGTTTTTTTGCAGCCATAATCGGTCCGTAGCTTACTGTATGCTCTCCGCCAAGAATTACTGGAATTTTCCCAATTGATAAAATTGATGATGTTTCTTTCTCTATTGCGGCCAGTACTTCGGTATCGGTTCCGCTGCAGTCTACCGGTTTGTGCGTGTAGATCCCATGCTCCAGCGGGAGAGAAATACCGTCGAATGCCTCAAGCTGCTGTGATGATGCTATAATCGCAGCGGGACCGTTAACAGTTCCTGTTCCGTATGATACAGTTTTTTCGTAGGGAACGGGGAGTATATGGAAGAGAGAGTCTTCCGGTGATCGTCTTTCTGTTTCACTTTCGAGAAAAAAAAGTTCTGCTGTCATGAAAGTCTCCCTTTGAAATCGCTGTATCCGAAACTTTTTCTATGGAGAATTTTTCCTGTTTCAGAATTGAAGTAATAAATATCAGGGAGTTTAATCCCGTTGAATGTATTTGTTTTTACCATGGAGTAGTGCGCCATATCTGTAAAGACAAGTCTGTCTCCGGTTTTGAGTGGTTCTTTAAATGAATATTCACCGATTATATCACCGGCAAGACAGGTGAGTCCCCCGAGTCTGTATGTATAAGGAAACACGTCGGGTTCTTCCGATCCGATAACATGCGGCCTGTAGGGCATCTCAATAACATCGGGCATGTGAGCTGCAGCTGACGTGTCGAGTATGGCAATTTTTTTATTGTTATCTATTATGTCGAGCACAGTGGATACCATGAATCCCGTGTTAAGAGCGACAGCTTCACCCGGCTCAAGAAAGATTTCAACTTTGTACTTGTTTTTAAAACATATAATCAGGTCGGAGAGAAGTCCCAGGTCGTAATCTTCACGTGTGATATGGTGACCTCCGCCGAAATTCACCCATTTGCACTGATGGAATAGTTTCCCGAATTTCTCTTCCGCGGCTTCAATTGTCCGTTCAAGGGAGTCGGAGTTCTTTTCACACAGAGTATGGAAGTGGAGTCCGGTTATGTGCGGGGGCAATGTATCCGGGAAATTTTTGCGTGTAATTCCAAGTCTTGAAAATGGCGCGCATGGATCGTATATCTCGACCTCGGTTTCTCTATGCTCGGGATTTATACGAAGACCGAATTTTATTCTGTCACTGTGTGCCGCGATTTTGTCTTTGAAATGTTCATACTGACTCATTGAGTTTAAAACTATATGATCGGAAAGAGTAAGCAGTTCGTCAAAATCGCTGTCGCTGTAAGCAGCGGCGAATGAATGGACTTCACCTCCGAACTCCTCCCGGCCGAGTCTTGCCTCATGGGGTGAACTGGCGCATGTACCCGCAAGATACTCTTTTACAAGAGGTGCTGCCGAATACATGGCAAATCCTTTAAGTGCAAGGAGAATCTTCGCACCGGTTCCTTTCTGTATGTGCGAAAGAATTTCGAGATTCTTTTTGAGAAGGACCTCGTCTACCACGAAAGATGGAGTTTCAAAAATTGAGAAGTCTGTCATGGTTTTTTCCTTTTGTTGAAAATAATTTAAAGTGCCTCGCCCCCTCCCGCGGCCCCATATACAGCCCCATACTCAGTCCCACACACAGCCCCATAAATCCCCCGGAGGGGGACTTAAAGAGAATATTTGAGAATTATTTTTATAAGTCATTTTCATTTATGAGCATCTTTTTAAGTCCCCCTCCGGGGGGTTGGGGGGCTTAGCTGGATGGTTTCTGTTCTTGAATAAGCTGCTTTTAAAGAATTATCTCCTTCCATGGCAGTCCGTGAATATTCAGCGCTGCCATAAAGGGATCGGGATCCATCTGTTCCATGTTAAAAACTCCATCTCCTTTCCATTTACCCGTCATGATCATCATCGCACCGATCATTGCCGGTACACCTGTAGTGTATGAAATAGCCTGTGACTTAACCTCGGCGTAGCACTCTTCATGGTCGCAGATGTTATAGATATAATACTCTTTCGGTTTCCCGTCTTTTACCCCTTTGCATACACAACCGATACATGTCTTCCCTTTTGTCAGAGGGCCCAGAGATGCCGGATCGGGGAGAAGCGTTTTAAGAAATTCAAGTGGAATAATATCCATCCCCTGAAATTTTACAGGTTCAATAGCTGTCATCCCTACGTTCTGAAGAACTTCAAGATGTTTCAGGTAATTTTCCGAGAAGCTCATCCAGAACTGAGCTTTCTTTATTGTGGGTATATGTTTTACAAGAGACTCAAGCTCTTCATGATATAATCTGTATATGTTGTAGGTACCAACGTTTTCGGGGCATTCGAACTTTTTATTCATAGACATGGGGGGAGTTTCAATGAATTCCCCGTTTTCCCAGTGTTTACATTCTGCAGTAATTTCACGGATGTTTATTTCAGGATTAAAATTTGTAGCAAATTTAAGACCGTGATTTCCGCCGTTTACATCAATGATATCAAGCTCGTGTATCTCGTCAAAATGATGCTTCAGTGCGTGAGCCGTGAAAACATTTGTAACCCCGGGATCAAAACCGGAACCGAGCAGCGCCATTATTCCTGCCTTTTTAAATCTTTCCTGATATTCCCACTGCCATTTGTAGCAGAACTTCGCCTCATCACGAGGTTCGTAATTAGCAGTGTCGACATAATGGACACCGGTTTCCAGGCACGCGTCCATTATAGTAAGGTCTTGATATGGGAGTGCTACATTAATAACAACATCAGGTTTAAAATCTTTTATAAGCGCAACAAGCTCGGGGACATTGTCCGCGTCAACCCTCTCTGTGCGTATCGGTTTCTTTATCTGTGAGGCAATATTCTCGCATTTAGATAGGGTTCTGCTCGCAAGGCAGATCTCCTCAAAAACTTCAGGAACCTGCGCACATTTATGAGCAACTACCTGTCCAACTCCACCTGCTCCGATTATAAGAACTTTTCCCATGGTTTAAGCCTCCTTATTTTTCAAAATACGTATATCCTCTGAGACCTGTATCATAGGC
>JBBRFT010000138.1:0-9215 GCA_038241375.1 Spirochaetota bacterium | reverse complement strand
AAAAAAGCAATTGTCTGCGCTGTACCGAATATAGTAAACGGCATAACCTCATCCGGAATTGCGGGAACTGTCAGTGCAGAATCGATGACTGAAACAATCGACAGATCGAGTAAAGATAATCAAACAGTATTTATGATAATGAATAGCAGCGGCAGAATAAATTATCATAAAAATCCCGAATTTGTTGATAAGACTGTAGGTGTTGACCTCAAAGATGGAAGCGGTAAAGATCTATCTGTATTTGTAAATGGTGATGATGAAGATTATCAGCAATATGTAATTAACAATAAAGGGCTTCTGCTTAAAAAATTTAAACTCAGCAGTACCGGGCACTATCTTGTTTCAATCAGCTATCTGTCGACTCTGATGAAGGAGATCGATAAGATTATAATAAATGTACTTATCGGTCTGATTTTCATTATCATCTGCGTAGTAATTATGATTTACAAAATAGGCCTGAGTTTTTCAAAACCGATAAGAAACACCATCAGAATATTCAAAAAACTTTCCCAGGGGGATCTAACCGCAAGAAGTGACGACTTTCTATCGGATGAATTCGGCGATATGATCAGGAATATGAAAAACTTTCAGGATAAAATAATTGAAGTAATCGATGCTGCTCTCAGTTCATCAAATCAGCTTGCGGCGTCAGCAGAGGAGCTTGCAGCTACAAGCTCCAGTCTGGCGGCAAGCGCCCAGTCTCAGGCCGCGGCAGTTGAAGAGGCTACAGCATCACTCGAGGAGATATCGGCATCAAATGAATCTATTGCCGACAGTTCAAAAGTTCAGTCCGATCATTCCAGAAACACATACAAAGCAATGGATGGACTCGGTGCAATCGTAAAATCTGTTAACACCGATGCAACAAGCGCTCTCAATATGGCGAATATAACAGCAACCGAAGCGAAAAAAGGGAGTGAACTGATGCAGAATACCATCTCCGGTATGAACAGCATTGAAGATAACTCCCTGAAGATAGCCGAAATGGTCTCAATGATCAGCGACATATCTGACAAGGTTAATCTTCTGGCGCTTAACGCGGCCATCGAAGCAGCGAGAGCCGGTGACAATGGACGCGGTTTTGCTGTTGTTGCAGATGAGATTGGTAAACTCGCCGAACAGACTGCGGAATCCGCAAAGAGCATAACAGGTCTTGTTTCAAACGGTGTAAAATCGGCAAAACAGGGATTATCTGATATAAATGAAACTTCTACTGCTCTATCAAATATAATAAAGAATATTACCGGCACCAAGGAGCTGGTTCAGAAAATAGCAGATTCTTCCGATATCCAGGCCCGATCCAGTGAACAGGTACTTAAAGCTACAGGACAGGTTATGGAGATGTCGGACAATATATCAAACTCAACAAGTGAACAGACTGTAACACACATGGAGATATCTAAAACCATGGATCAGATAAACGAACAGACTCAGTCTCAGGCATCGGGTGCCGAGCAGATAGCATCTTCAGCCGAAGAGATAAGCGCTCAGGCCGAGAGCATGAAAAATGTACTGGAATTTTTCAGGACGAACTGATAGTCCCCCGATTCTGCCACATGTCCCTGATGTAGGCTCGCAGCGCGCTACGAGCCTACATCAGGGACAGACACACACATCATCAAAATCCCGATTCAGACATAAATTAATTTATTGACACAATGCTCTCTCATTCCCTTTCATAAAACTCTAAAGGAAAAACAATGCATATTAGAGAAATTATAGACAATCACAAAATTCTGTTCAGTTTTGAATTCTTCCCTCCAAAAACTGAAAAGTCATCTGAAGCGCTCTTTCAGAATATCAGTGAACTTGTCAATTTAAAACCTGCCTATGTAAGTGTAACCTATGGCGCAGGTGGATCAACCCGTAACCTGACTCATGACCTCATAGTTAAAATCCAAAATCAGACAAAAATTACAGTGGTTTCGCACCTCACATGTGTGGGATCAACTGCAGAAGAGATACATTCAATATTAACGCGGTACAGCGAAAATAAAATTGAAAACATTATGGCTCTAAGAGGAGATCCTCCTGCGGTATCGGACCGCTTCATTAAAACCGAAGGGGGATTTGAATACGCCTCTGAACTTGTAGAATATGTAAAAAAACATTTCCCATCAATGGGAATAGGTGTTGCCGGATACCCTGAAGGTCACCCTGAAACTCCCAATAGAATTAAAGAGATGGATAATCTTAAAAGAAAAGCCGATGCAGGAGCAGATTACATATGCACCCAGTTATTTTTCGATAACAACGATTTTTATGATTTCCGTGAGAGATGTGAAATTGCCGGTATAAAAATCCCGATTATTGCAGGGATAATGCCTGTTATATCAATAAAAGGGATGAACAGAATGGCAGAACTTGCACTTGGCACAAAAATCCCGGCAAAACTGCAAAGGGCAATCGGACGTGCCGATGATGATTCATATGTTGAAAAAGTGGGAATCCACTGGGCGACGCAGCAGGTTCACGAACTGATTGATAACAATGTCAGGGGTATCCATTTTTACACTCTAAACCAGAGCAGGGCTACAAGGGATATTTACTCCTCTCTTGGAATCTCAAATTCAATGAGCTTAAACAAGTGAGTTCATATTAAATTCTTGACATTATCCTGTTATTTGTCCAGAGTAATATGAAATTTATACTCACTTAAATAGTTTCTGATAAATAATTCAATAAGATGCCGGTTTTTACTTCTAAACCTCTGATTTGTAAAAATAGTTTTTATTCAGCACTCCCTTACGGCATTGCTGAATAATTAAAACTTATTTTACTTTATAATTATGGGTTATTGCATTTATTCATCAGAAACTAAATAAATATAAACTTAAATTCAGGAGTAATAATTATGAGTTTTGTCGAAATTATGAGAGCGAAAGCTAAAAGTGCCGGAAGAAAGCTTGTCCTTGCAGAAGGAACAGAGCCTAGAACAGTTAAAGCAGCAAGAATGATTATTGATGAAAGCATCGCTTCAGAAGTTTTCCTTATTGGAAACAAAGACGCGATTGCAAAAGTGGCGGGAGAGCAGAATGTAAAACTTGACGGAATTACACTTATGGATCCTGCAACAACAGAACTTAAAGCAGATTACGCAAATGCATTCTTTGAAATGAGAAAACACAAAGGTGTAACTGAAGAGGAAGCAGCAAAAGCTATGCTTGATAACCTCAGATGGGGCGCAATGATGGTTAAGAAAAATGCAGTTCATGCCATGGTTGCAGGAGCTGAAAATTCAACAGGAAAAGTTCTTCTTGCGGGATTCAACATCATCGGAACATCTCCCGGAGTAAAGTCTGCATCTTCATGTTTCGTAATGGATATGCCTGACAAAAAATGGGGAAAAGACGGTCTTATGATCTTCGGAGACTGTGCTACAATTCCTGATCCGACTGCTGAGCAGCTTGCAGAGATTGCTATTCAGTCTGCTGAATCATGCAGAAAATTCCTCAACACTGAGCCTATCGTTGCACTTCTCTCTTTCTCAACAAAGGGTTCCGCAAAACATGAAAATGTTGATAAAGTAGTAAAAGCTCTTGAGCTTATTAAACAGATGGCTCCAGATCTTAAAGTAGATGGAGAACTTCAGGCAGATGCGGCACTTGTTGCAAGCGTAGGCCAGCAGAAAGCTCCAGGTTCAACCGTAGCAGGTTTCGCTAACACACTTATATTCCCTGACCTTCAGTCTGGAAATATCGGATACAAACTTGTTCAGAGATTCGGAAATGCAGCAGCATACGGCCCATTCCTCCAGGGATTTGCCCAGCCGATCACTGACCTTTCAAGAGGATGTTCTGTTGAAGAGATAGTTAACACTGCAGCAGTAACACTTGCACAGGCGTAATTAGAATTTAAATTTTCCGGTTAAACGGAGATATATCTTAAAAAACAGGGGCTTCCGCCCCTGTTTTTTTATTCAAAATAAATTACCACGATTGTTATATTTAAGAATCAATATTTTTTATATTCATCGCTCCATGATATACAGCCAATATTTCAACTGAATCCCTATTTATTACTCTATAAATAATACGATAATCCCTATAAAAAACTTCCCGGATAGATTCATCACCAATCTCAGGAACAACTCTTCCGGCAAAGATCTGTGTTCTTAGAATAAACGTAGATTTAATAATGGATTTTACAAACCGGCCGGCATAAACTTTCGAATCATGTGCAATATATTCAAAAATTGCTTCTAAATGCTTAGATGATTTTTCCGTCCAGTTTATCTGGACCATGAATCAACTTTTTTTAAAAGTTCATCTGTGGAGATAATTTTTCCATTCTTTGAATCATCAAGACCTTCGTAAACCTGAGCGACAAAATTTATTTGATACATAATATCATCGAGAGTACAGTTGTCCGGAAGATTCTGTATTGTCTTTATTGTTGCTTCCTGCAAAGTATTCATATACATCCTCATATTTATATTACTATAACTTAAAATAACAGGTTTCTATTTTTTATCAAGACAAATTTTCACCAACAATGGCTCTTTAAATAACAGCTAATTATTTAAGGGGCGCGCATGCATCGTATTGCACTCATAAAAATAAATTGCTACTTCTTAAATAATAACTAAATTAAAAATAATATACTTCACCCTTTATGGATAAAATATACTAATTTTAATTATTTCAGTTGAATTTAATACAATGGAAAATTAAATGTAGGTTGTTTGAGGGTACTAATGAATAAAGAAAAAAAATTTGGTCAGAGACGGAATCGAACCGCCGACACGGGGATTTTCAGTCCCCTGCTCTACCGGCTGAGCTACCTGACCACATCTTCAAAAGACTATACATATCTATTCTGTACACGGAATATGTCAATAAAAAATCTTATAAAAAAAATATTTTATCTGATAATTATTTTTTCATTAAATATCGGTGCATCAGCCCGTGAAGAATACCACTGGACATACAATCTCGAGAAGGGGAAAAAACAGTATGCGGCGAAAATGTACAAGGATGCCTATGACAGCATGAAGATGGCTCTTAAAAAAAATCCCGAAAGCTACGAAGCAGCGAATGTACTGGCGGAAATCTCTCTTATTAATAAAGATATGTACGCCGCAGAAAAATATTTTCTGACATCTCTCAAAATCAATGACGCGCAGCCCCATATTCATACCTCCATGGGGAACATTGATGAATACTTCCAGAGAGATGACTCCGCCTTGGCGCACTACAATAAAAGCGTTTTACTCAATCCCGACAATCCGTTAGCTCTGATAAATCTTGCAAGAATACATTATAAAAAAAATATAATTCCGGAAGCTGAAAAATATTTCAAACAGTGCTACGACCTGGGAATTACTAAAAGTGAACCGCTATACAGCAGGGCCGAGGAGTTTAGAAAAAAAAATCCAACCCGTGCGGCACTTGAGTTTAAAAAAGCACTGGAGGTGAATCCTGCGCATATAGCTGCTTATATAGGACTTGCAGACTCGTACAGGCAGACGGGGGAATACGACAATGCGGTAACTGTACTTGAAGAGCTGAAAAGAAATAAGCCCGATTACCCTCTGGTATATGTATACCTTGGAAATATTTATTTCAACAATAAGCCTGACATGAAACGGAGAAAATATTTCATCAATCTATCAATAAAGAACTATGAACAGGCGATAAAACTTGATCCGCAAAACACAGATGTATATTTTCAGCTTTCAGAGATATATAAACAGATCGGCAACAGAGACCGTTCGATCGAACTTGAACTTAAAGGTCAGGAGATGATGCAGAATGAAAAATGATCAGCGCCTACTGAAGCAGCCTCATTGTTCCATCTTCAATTGTGTACTGAGCCTGCTTGACAATCCTCACACCTGAACCGCTTATATCAATTATACCGGTTATACCCGAAAGGAACTCATCAATCCTCACGGAAGATTCCTTCCCGGTGTATAGAGTCAGCTTCAGCGAATTACCATCTGTCTTATATGAATTCAGTATATCCTTTAACGGATACTCCTGATCAGCCTTCTCCTTCTTACCCTTTTTAATAAAGTTTTCATTTTCTGTAAGATACGCCACGGCAACTTTAAGAGCAGATGAATCACTGAACTCCGCGTTATATTCAACAGCATGAGTCAGAGCCATAATAGTTACACTCTTCTCACGTTCGCGGACTTTTTCCACTTTAAGAAATTCCGGAAGACGCGGATTTATTTTACCCGGCAGTTCAGCTATTTCTGCTGGAGTGAGCACTGAGTATAAATCAACATCTACAATTTCGGCTATGCTCTCAACACCCAGTGGTACGGGGTAGCCGCATGAGATTCTCTCTCTTTTGTTAAATCCCTGACTGAAGGAGACGGGAACACCCGCCATTCGGAATCCTCTTTTAATAATTTCATTAAAGTCGATATGCCCTATGTATTTACCCACACCGGCTTTAGTAAAGACAAAACGTAAAGTCTGTTCCGCGGGGTATTTCAATTCAAAACTTTTAACTGCAGTTTTACTGCTTTCCGGATTAAGATCTTCGGAATATCTCTTTTCAGGAGGATGGTATCCTTCCAGATTGAGTTTTCTTCCGCGCATTGCATTGATCGCTTTCTCTGCACCGGTTTCTATAACCTGCCATGGATAGGTAACGTCGCCAGCTCTCTCTTCAAAATAGATCTTCCATTCAGGGAGATGAGCTTCGATATTTTTCATCCAGATATCAAAACGGAAATATTCGTGCCATGAATCGAGCCTCGCGCCATCAAGATATGAATTATATATTACAGCACCGATCCTTTCATCTCCACGTGCCAGAAGCCCTTCAAGGACAGACGTTCGTACATCATGATTCTTTATAGTGATCTGTCGCGGAGAAGCGGATTTGACTTTACGTATTACATCATGAAAGTACTCCATACTCATCTGCTTTTCATGATCGAATGGAGTATGCGGCTTCGGTATAAACGGCGAGATTGTCACATTTATATCTTTCTTACCCCTCCCCACTTTCACAAGATCTTTAAGCAGAGCAATTATCTCTTCGGCCTCATCGGCTTCTTCACAACCGGGAAGACCAATCATAAAATAAAGCTTAATCATTCTCCATCCGTGATTGAAAGCATAATCAACAACATCAAATAGATCACTCTTCTTCACTTTTTTATTTGAAATGCTCCGGATCTCATCAGAAGCGGACTCAACAGCAAATGTGAGTGAACTTTTTCGAAGATTCGAAACTGTTTCAATAATCGGAAGAGTAGTCCTGTCTACTTTAAGTGAAGGGAGAGCAATAGATACTCCACGTTCAGTCAGTTCCGGCAGAACATCATTAAGAAGTTTAACCATATATTTATAATCACCGATTGAAAGCGCAGTGAGAGTCACTTCATCGTATCCGGTGTTATCCAGCTGATAGAATATATCGCGCGCCGCCTTCTCCGCGTTAAACGGGCGATATGGCAGACTGTAATATCCCGCGTGGCAGAACTTGCAGAGATTAGAACATCCACGTGCGAGCTCAATTACAGCCCGCTCCTGGGATATCCGTATTGAAGGAACAAGAGGCTTAACCGGAGTAAAACATGCATCGGCGGTTACCGAAACTTTTTTTACTTTCTTATATTCTGAAATATCAGCACTGAGTCCTGTATAATTAAAGTTATAATCCTTCGACAGGAGTACACCTTCGATCTTTTTAAGCTCTTGGAGAATCAGATCTCTTGATGTAATCCCGGTGTTCTTACATCGGAGGAGTGTCTTTATAATTTCAGTGAATCCCTCCTCGCCGTCACCGACAAAAAAGAGATCAACAAAATCCGAATAGGGGAAAGGATTTGAAACTGCTTCTCCTCCGGCTATAACAAAGGGATCTGAATCTTTTCTATCTCTCCGCAGCATGGGAATTCTTCCAAGATCAAGAATCTGAAGAACATTGGACACAAGAAGCTCATGTGAAAGATTAAATCCCACTGCATCGAGCTCATGGAGAGGAGTATAAGTCTCAAGGGTATACAGCGGAATATCTCTGGTACGAAGCTCATGCTCGTAATCCGGAGCTACCGCAAAAACTCTCTCGCAGGCTGCATCTTCAACTCTGTTTGCCGCGTCATAGAGAATTTTGATTCCGTTATTAGACATCCCAACCTCGTAAAGATCGGGATACGAAATAGCAACACGTACCTTCGCGTCGATCTTTACTGTCATATTCAGCTCATTGCCGAAATATCTTGCAGGCTTCTGGACCAGATGGAGAAAGCGCCCCAGCGTCTCTTTTATTTGTAAACTATTCATACTGTTATTTTTTATATTCCCGTTATTATCGTTATTCATCAGCTGTTATTGATTACTCCTTCGGTGAGTTTTATAAATTCTTCAAGCGAGAGTTTTTCCCCTCTCACATCAGGTCTGATTCCGCAGATCTGCAGAATGTTTTCTACAACATCTCTTTTCATTTCGAGATGCGGAGAATCGGTGAGCGACTTGAGAAGAGTTTTTCTCCTCCCCCAGAATACGGATTTCACTATTAGATGAAACATCTCCTCGTGTTCGGGGAGTGTAAAAAATCTCGGCTTTCGTAACATCTGCAGAAAAGATGATTTAACATCGGGCTTCGGATAGAACGATTCTCCGGCTATATTAAAAAGTATCTTTGACTCAAAATAATATGAAAGAGTCACCGTCAGCGCGCCATAAGTTTCACTGCCGGCTTTTGCGATTACTCTGTCAGCCATCTCCTTCTGCATCATTACAAGAATTTTTTCTGCCTTAAAATTTTTTGCAATTCGAAAAAGAATTTCAGAAGCGCAGTAATATGGGAGATTGGAAACTATTACATCGAATCTGTCATCTATTTCAGACTTCAGAAAATCGTCGTGAATCAGCTCCAGCTTCCCAGTTGAACCGAAAGTTTCAGTGAGATAACGGACAAATCCGGAATCGATCTCAACAGCTGTGTACGAAAGAGCCCTATCGGCAAGTGGAATTGAAATCGATCCAAGTCCCGGGCCGATTTCAAGAACACGCTGACCATCAGGAGAGCATGAATCGACAATTCTTTGAATTACAGAATCATTAATTAAAAAATTCTGCCCGAATTTTTTATTCGGAGCCAAACCATATGCCTCTGTAATCTTTAATATATCGCTCTTATTCATTTTTGTCTGCTCTGAAAACGGATTTAGATTTCACCTATTCACTTTTTTATCCCGATATATGTAAAGAAAGATTTATGGACCACTCCAAAAACTCCGCTGGTAG
>JBBRFT010000137.1:0-9219 GCA_038241375.1 Spirochaetota bacterium | reverse complement strand
GAAGAATCTAAAATAAGAATATGTGATTCAGTAAAAGCAGCAGCGCAGGCGAAGGTAGTTAACCTTAAAATGCATCATAAAATACAGCCCACTGCTAAATTAACTGCCGATGCTGTAATGCCCCGTCCTACCGGGAACGCCATGCTTCGAACAACTGAAAAAATTGTGGCTGTAGGCGCGTCAACGGGAGGAACTGAAGCTCTGAGAATTTTTCTTGAAATGATGCCTCAGGATGCACCGGGAATTGTTATAGTTCAGCATATGCCTGAGAATTTTACAAAGGCATTCGCAACGCGTCTTAATACATTGTGTGATATAGAAGTAAAAGAAGCAGAAGATAATGATACTATTCTTCGAGGTCGTGCTTTGATAGCGCCGGGGAATAAGCATCTGCTGATAAAAAGAAGCGGAGCCAGGTATTACGTAGAAGTAAAAGAGGGACCGCTTGTTTCACGACACCGGCCATCTGTAGATGTTCTTTTCAGATCAGCGGCACAATTTTCCGGAGCCAATACTGTCGGTGTCATTATGACCGGTATGGGCGATGACGGCGCCCGTGGGATGCTTGAGATGAAAGAAGCGGGAGCATATAATATAGCACAGGATGAGAAATCATGCGTGGTATTCGGAATGCCGAATGAAGCGATAAAGATCGGAGCAGTAGATAAAATTATGCCGCTCGATTCAATAGCGGCGGCTGTGTTGAGAGAGTGCGCGGGGTAGGGACCTCTCCCGCCGGCCCGCCCCCTCTGCCCTATCGGGCATCTCCCCCATGAATGGGAGGAGAGAAGATAGAGATAGAGGTAGAGATAGAGGAAGTTTTGAATCCTCCCTTTCTCCCATTCATGGGCGACGAACAGGATGTTCTAGTGTCGAGTGCCGGCAAGACGCCGGAAATGCACTCGACGAAAGGTGCCCAGCGGGCGGATAGGGGAGGAGAGAAGATAGAGATAGAGGAAGTTTTGAATCACCCCTTTCTCCCATTCATGGGCGACGAACAGGATGTTCTAGTGTCGAGTGCCGGCAGGACGCCGGAAATGCACTCGACGAAAGGTGCCCAGCGGGCGGATAGGGGCGGGAGTAAATGGAGGTAGGTTAAATGGAAGACACAATAAGAACTGAAGATGTTTATGTTTCACCACTTGAATCGGGAAGCGAGAGGAGTGCGGCAGCAGCAGGAGATATGGTGCTCTATCTGACTTTTCTCCTGGGGAAAGATCTGTTTGGAATACAGGTGAGTGAAATACGTGAAGTTATTGAGTATAAAGAGGTTTTTAAAATTCCCAGAGTTCCCGATTATTTAAAGGGCGTAATAAATCTTAGAGGTGAAGTTGTTCCAATTATTGATTTAACTTCAAGATTCTATAATACAAAGTGTGTTTTAACCGGCACTACATCCATTGTTGTTGTTGAAATTGATGATGACGGGCATAAAATTCCGATCGGTGTGATGATCGATTCAGTAAAAGCTGTAACTGAACTTTACGAGAATAAAATTGAATCTGTACCAGAGATAGGAAGCAGAATCAGATCTGATTTTGTTGAAGGGATCGGAAAGCTTGAGGACCAGTTTGTAATTTTGCTTAAAGTACAGAATATTCTTAATATAGAAGAACTGTCAAATATAGA
This sequence comes from Spirochaetota bacterium, assembly GCA_038241375.1. Lineage (GTDB taxonomy): Bacteria > Spirochaetota > UBA4802 > UBA4802 > UBA5550 > WRGT01. The sequence goes on along the minus strand of JBBRFT010000137.1, from coordinate 7,590 downwards.
AGAATAAATTTACCAGACCTCACCCCCCGGCCCCCTCTCCACATGGAGAGGGGGAGATTGTGGAGGAGAATTTTTTTCTAAAAAGAAAACCTTCTCTTTCAGGAGAGGGTGCGCAGAGCGCGGGTGAGGTCTGATAGGTGCTGATGTAAAAAAAGTCAGTCTTTGCCCCCTCCGGGGGTGCGGGGGCCTGAGGGTGCTCCGAGGCATGTTGAGCGGAGCGAAACTGGGGGATTTGGTGCAGACGGGAATATAATCGAAATTTACCGGGAGAAAAAAAATGGCTAAAAAAATAATGGTTGTAGATGATTCAAATGCAATAAGGCAGTCTCTGGTTTTTACATTAAAGAGCGTAGGTTACGAAGTGATTGAAGCGGCTAATGGAGTTGAAGCTTTAAAATTGATGAAAGAACACAGTGTGGGGCTCTTTATATCCGATGTCAATATGCCCGAGATGGACGGCATCACTCTGCTTAAGAAAATTAAAGAGGATAAGGATTACAAACATACACCAGTGATAATGCTTACAACGGAAGCCGGCGGAGATATGATAACTGAAGGGAAAGAGGCTGGAGCCAAGGCGTGGATGATTAAACCTTTTCAGCCCGATCAGCTGATTGGGGCAGTGAAGAAACTTTTTGTAATGTAGAGAAAAGGATAAAAGAGAAGGTGTGCTATGAAACTTAAAATTGTAAGGAAAAAAACAGAGAATAATTCTCTGCATTTTACACTCGCCGGAGAGATGACCGTTTACTCCGTGGGGAAACTTAAAGATTTTCTTCTTAATGAGTTAAAATCATGTTCAGGAATTACAATAGATCTTGCTGAGATTGATGAAGCAGACACTTCGGGATTTCAGCTCCTTCTTTTTTTAAAGCGTGAAGCGGCAATACTGGGCAAAAGTTTCAGGATAACTGAAATGAGCAGCAGGCTCAGGAATATCTTCAATCTTTACAAAGAGATTGCATAATATGGAGGGGCGGCATGGCTGATAAAAATAGCGAAAAGAATTTTAAAAATGTATATTTTACCGAGAGCAGAGAGCTGCTTGATGCAATGGAGATGTCGCTTCTCTCTCTTGAAAAAGATAGTCAAGATGAAGATTCCATTAATTCTATTTTCAGAGCAGCCCATACAATTAAGGGAAATTCAGGCATGTTCGGTTTCGGGCGGATAGGTGATTTTACCCACGTACTTGAGAATGTTCTTGTGGGAGCCAGAAGCGGGACAATAGCGGTAAAAGCGGAATTAATAGGGCTGCTTCTGGAATGTCATGATTTTATTCAGGTGCTTCTTGATCATTATGAAAGTGAAGAGAATCGTCCTCTCGATCAGGAGAGTGAGGCTTTATTTGAAAGACTTATAACACGTCTGAATAAATATATTCCGGATTCTAAAAATATTAAAAAGTTAAAAGAGAAAGTTATAGAAGAGATTGGAGAGGTGGCCCCGTCATTTTCCGATGATCATGGTTTGCGTGTAGCTAATGACTGCTGGCATATATCTCTCCGATTTGGAAAGAATGTTTTCAAGGACGGGCTCGACCCTTATTCATTTGTAAGTTATCTTGGTGAAAAGGGTGAGATAGTAAACATCAGATCAATTTATGAAAACATGCCCTATGGTGAAGAGATGAAAGGCGACTTCTGTTATTTAGGATTTGAAATTGATTTCAGAAGCAGTATAAATAAAAAAGAGATAGAAGACGTTTTTGATTTTGTCATTAACGATTGCGATATAAGAATTCTTCCGCCGAATACAAGTATAGCGGATTATGTAAAACTCATAGAGGATCTTCCAGAAAAACCGATGAAGATTGGAGATATGCTCCGTGAGATCGGTTCATTAACTGAGTCTGAACTCAAACAGGCGCTGGAACTTCAGGCCGAGTTTTCCATGACAACAGAGAAAGCTCCGGAAGAACTTCTTGTGGGTAATATCCTTGTCGAAGAGAACATGATACAGAAATATATTCTTGAAGCGGCATTAACTAAACAGGAAAATGTCAAGAAGAGAGAAGAGAGTAACCGCAAACTGATAAGAATAGACGCGGAAAAACTTGATCATCTTATAAATCTTATCGGGGAACTTGTAATAACCGGTTCAAATGTGAAACAGATTTCGGAATCTGATGATAAGATTGGAATTGCAAAAGCTGTTACCGATATGTCAAAACTTATAGAAGAGATTCGTGACAGTACAATGGGGATACGTATGGTTCCTATTGGTGAAACTTTCAGCAGATTTGAAAGAGTTGTTCGAGACCTGAGCAGAGAAAAAGGGAAACGGATAGATTTTAATGTAGTCGGCGGTGAAACAGAACTGGATAAAACTCTCATCGATAAATTATCCGATCCTCTGATACATCTTATAAGAAATTCAGTCGATCACGGGATTGGAACACCGGATGAAAGAGTAAAAGCAGGGAAGCCTGCAAACGGAACTCTTACATTAAACGCGTATCATGAAACAGGGAGCATCGTAATAGAAGTTTCCGATGACGGTAACGGCCTGGACGCGGATGCAATTTTAAGTAAAGCCGTAGAGCTGGGTCTTGCGAAACCGGATCAGACATTTACTGATTATGAATTATATCAGTTTATTTTTCATCCCGGATTTTCCACGGCTAAAGAGGTTTCAAACATCTCGGGTCGCGGTGTAGGGATGGATGTTGTAAAGAAAAACATAGAATCTCTCCGTGGGAATGTTTTTCTCGAAAGCGAAAGAGGTCAGGGGACAACGGTCCGCATTCATCTTCCTCTTACTCTTGCTATTATTGATGGATTTATGGTAAGGATTGCAGATTCTTATTATGTTCTTGCTCTTGATATGGTTACTGAGTGTACCGAGGTACGTAAAGAAGAACTTGACTCAAAAGAAGGGGGGAATTACATTAATCTCAGAGGGGACGTTCTCCCTTTTATGAGGATGCGTGAATTCTTTAAAGAGACTGGCGGAGAGCCGGAAAAACCAAAAGTTGTAGTAGTCGAATATTCAAGAAAAAAAATAGGACTCGTAGTTGATGACCTTATTGGTGAATTTCAAACTGTAATTAAACCTATGGGTAAAATATTCAGCAAACTTCAATGGCTGAGCGGATCAACAATACTTGGCACAGGAGAAGTGGCTTACATATTGGATGTCCCTAAACTTATAAAAAACGCGAAGGAACTGGAGTAGACCCTCAACCCTCCGCATTTTTATAATCAGAAAGAATCTCCCATGGAAGTCCCCCTCCGGGGGATTTAGGGGGCGGAGGATGTTTATCTGATTGAAATCGTTTTATTTGTAATATCCGATGAATACATGGCCTGATAACATAGGAACTGAAATGGAAAACGTTAAAATTAAAAAGCTGCTGATTGTTGAGGATGAGATAATTATTGCTCTGACCGAATCGGCGATGCTTAAAAAAAACGGTTATGAAGTTCTGGCTGTTTCAAATGGCGATCAGGCTATTGAAGCTGTAAAGAATAATGAAGATCTTGATCTTGTTCTGATAGATCTTAATCTCGGTTCCGGTATGAACGGTGCTGAAACATCTAAAAAAATTCTTGAGATAAGAGATATACCGATAATTTTTCTTACCAGCCATACCGGAAGAGATATTGTTGAACAGGTTAAATCTGTAACGCGTTATGGCTATGTTCTAAAGGGTTCGGGGGAGTATCTTCTCCTCTCATCAATAGAGATGGCCCTTGATCTTTTTGAATCGGGAAAAAGAATAGAAACAAGTGAAGCTAACTTCCATCAGCTCACGGAGAGCATGAATGAAGTATTCTGGCTTCGTGATATAGAAGATGATTCAATTATTTATGTAAGCCCTGCCTATGAAAAAATTACAGGCTATACCTGCAGCAGCTTTTATGAAAATCCAAATTCACTTATAAACATCATCCATCCTGATGATCGTGAAAATGTTTTATATTCATATAACGAGTTAAAAATAAATTCAATACCGGTTGAAAATCAGTACCGGATAATAAAATCTGACGGAAATATTTTATGGGTAAGATCAAGGACAAATCCTGTTTTTGACAAGAACGGAAAATTTTACAGATGTGCCGGAGTTGCAGAAGACATAACAGAACGTAAACAGGCAGAGGATGAGCTTCAGACTAAAAATCAGGAATTTTCTTCTCTTAATGATGAGCTCCACGTAACTCTTGATAAACTTGAAGCTGCAAATGAAAAACTGATATCAACAAATATATCTTTATACGAAAGTGAAGAAAAATTCAGATCTCTTACAGAATGTTCACCCGTGGCTATAATGATTCATCAGGGGAATCATTGGGTTTATACCAACCCTGTAGGAGTGGAGATCTCGGGATATTCCGAAGAAGAACTTTATAAAATGAATTTCTGGGAATTTGTAGATCCCGAATTTCAGCCCATTGTTCGCGGAAGAGCCTTGATGCGGCAGCTTTCACAAAATTTCAGTATGTCTTATGAGTTTTCAATTACTGCAAAAAATGGTGATAAAAAATGGGTTTCACTTAAGGGGAACTCAATTGAATACAATGGAAAAATGGGCAGGATGATCTCTGTTATTGATATAACCGCAAGAAAATTGGCTGAAGATGATCTGATGGAAACGAATAAACAGCTGGAAGCGGCACTTGGCCGTGCGCATGAATTTGCAATTGCAGCTGAAGCCGCAAACATCGCCAAGAGTCAGTTTCTTGCGAATATGAGCCACGAAATACGGACTCCGATGAACGGGATCGTGGGAATTATAAGTCTGCTCCTTGACACTGCGCTTAATCCGGAACAAAAAAAATTTATAGAGATTATGCAGAGCAGCGGAGACAATCTCCTTGCAATAATTAATCAGATACTCGATCTGACAAAAATTGAATCGGATAAATTTGGACTGGATCTTCATAATTTTAATCTTCAGACGGCAATGTATGATATCGTAGAGATGCTGGCCGTGAAAGCGTCGAAAAAGAATCTTGAATATAATTTTAAGATCGATGATGATGTGCCATGTTCATTAAAAGGCGACTCCGGAAGAATAAGACAGGTTGTAACTAATCTTGCTCATAACGCGATTAAATTTACCGAAACAGGAAAGATTGATTTTAACATAAGAGTTGATAATGACAGTGAAAATTCTGTTAAACTGAAATTTGAAATAATTGATACCGGTGTTGGAATACCTGCGGAACATATAGATAATCTTTTTATTCCATTTACGCAGGTCGATGGCGGAATGAACAGAAAGTACGGCGGCATAGGGCTTGGCCTGGCTATCTCCCGAAAGATAGTTGAGCTTATGGGTGGTGAAATCGGAGTTCAGAGCGGTGAAAACGAAGGATCATTTTTCTGGTTTACAATAGTTCTGGAAAAACAGAACAGATCGCAGAATCCGGTGAAAGAATCTGACAAGATAAATGGAAATCATCTAGATCGGGAATCAGCAGAGATACTTCTCGTGGAGGATAATAAGACAAATCAGTTTGTGGCAAATTCAATGCTTAAAAAACTTGGGTACAAAATAGATTTTGCAATGAACGGATTTGAATGTATTGAGGCGCTTAGACGAAAGGATTATAATGTTGTGCTGATGGATTGCCAGATGCCTTATATGGACGGCTTTCAGGCTACAGAAGAGATAAGAAGCGGAAACTCAGGAGTGATAAATCCTGAAACACTGATTATAGCATTAACCGCCCATGCCATGGAGGGGGACCGGGAGAAATGTATAAAAGTCGGGATGAATGACTACATCTCAAAACCAATTAATATTAAGGAGATTGATAAACTGCTTAACAGATGGATAGGGCAGGGAGATAATAGTTTTTTTTTAGAAGGAGATAATACGTGAACTCTGAAAAGAAAGTAATACTCCTGGTTGAAGATGATGCAGTCACCGGCCTCTCGGCAAAGATGATGCTTGAGAGAAACGGTTATAGCGTTTTAACTGCGATGAGCGGAGCTAAAGCTATTAATATTGCTCTTAATAATAAAATTGATCTCATACTTATGGATATCGATCTTGGTGGAGATATTGACGGGAACAAAGCCGCACAGGAGATCCTTTCGAAAAAAAATGTACCGGTGCTTTTCCTTACAGCTCATGTCGAACGTGAAATGGTGGAAAAAGTAAGAAAGGTCACACGTTACGGTTATGCTCTTAAAAACTCCGGAGAGTATGTTCTGCTTTCAACTATTGAAATGGTTCTCGATCTTTACGAAGCTCATGAGAAGACACGTGAAAGTGAGGATAAATTCAGAAGACTCGTGGAAGATGTAAGTGATATAATATTTTCAATAAACGAGAGAGGAATTTTTACTTACATCAGTCCCCGGGTTAAGCATTACACTGATTTTTCACCGGAGGATGTTATAGGTCGTTCTTTTCATGAGTTTATTGCAAAAGATGATGTTCCTAAAGCAATGGAGCAGTTTGAGCTTATTGCAGGCGGAGGCTCATTTTTTGAAGAGTATAAATGGGTTAAGAAGACCGGAGATATTGTCTGGTTCAGGTCTTCAATCAGCCCGATATTTGCTGACGGGGCGTTTCAGGGATTTAAGGGGCTGCTCACAGATATAACTTTCCGCAAGAACTCGGAAGAGCAGATGAAGACGCTGCTTGGCGAAAAGGAAAAGCTGTTAAGAGAACTTAATTGTTTATATAATATATCAAAAATAATGGAAAGCAGCACGGGGACTCTTGATAATGTTCTTTCTGAAGTTGTCAGGCTTATACCTGAAGCGCTGAGTTACCCGAAGTGTACTTTTGCCTTAATTTTATATAAGGGTAAAGAGTATGCTTCTTCAGAGTATACTCTTTTAGACGGGGTAGTGGAACGTGAACTTATAATAGGCGGAGATAACACGGGCAAAATTCTCATAGGCTATAAAAATGATGATACAGTATGTTGTGAGGATTTTTTTGATGATAAGGATAGAGGTTTTTTTGAAACGGTAGCGGAGAGAATCGGGAAGATTATTGAACTCTTTCTGGCGCGGGATGATTTAAGAAAACTTGAACGGGAAGTTATAGAGATAAGTGAACGTGAACGCCGTAAGATCGGACATGAGCTTCACGACAGTCTCGGGCAGATACTGACAGGAGCCAGTTTTATGCTTAAAACTGTAGGCAATCAGCTTGCATCTTCCTCGCCTGCGTTAACAGCGAAGATCAGTGAAATTTCAGAGCTGGTTCGTGATGCGACTCTGGTCTGCCGGCAGATTACAAGAGGGCTGCCGCTTGTTAATATACAGCGTAATACTCTTCTTCTGGCGCTTGATCAGCTTGCGATAAGCATCAGAGATATGTTTAATATCAATTGTGAAGTGGAATCATATGGTCCAATTGATGTAGGAGATGATTTTGTTTCATCACAGCTTTACCGCATAACACAGGAAGCGGTAAACAACGCTGTAAAACATAGTGGAGCAAAAAATATATTTATTACAGTTAAAAATTCAGACGGGATTTTACTTGCAGTCCGTGATGACGGATGCGGGTACGATGCCGGGAAAAGTGATAACGGTCTGGGACTGAGTATTATGAAATACCGTGCCGATCTGATCGGCGGAGAGTTTTCGGTTTTCAATGATAAGGAAGCCGGATTTGTA
>JBBRFT010000136.1:0-9245 GCA_038241375.1 Spirochaetota bacterium | reverse complement strand
CCGAATCCTTTTGAACGACCGGTTTCTCTGTCGATTACAATTTTGCTTTCTGACACTGAACCGAAAGTATTGAACAAGTTTCCAAGATCTTCATCCGTCATCTTGTAAGACAGATTACCTACATAAATATTCATCTTCGCTTTCTCCATAATTGCACATGGCTTGATAACTGATATATACCCAATAGGACATTTAAAATATAAAAGTCAAGGTTCTTTTTAATATAATAATTTAAAATTCGTTTTTTGATTCGTTAAATCAATCTGCTCCATACAATGCTGGACTTAATAACATTACTAAACGTAACTGCTCAAAAAACAGTGGTAAATGGCTCTCCGCCGCGCCTTTGGCGCGGCAGAGATAAAATGCCACCGGTTTTTGAGTAGTTACTACGAAACTTACTGATGATTTAAAATAGTTCTTGAAAACAAAATAAAGATTAAAAAACATCAACCTCTGCAGGGAGTTAAAAAATATGCATCAGCTTAATTCAAAATAAAACTGTTAATTCCGGAGAACAGATTTGAAATCACACTCATACTTAATGATAGCATCAGGTGCCGCGATGTGGGGTCTCATCGGGATTTTTATTAAAGCTCTCAGTGAAGCGGGATTCTCATCAATGGAAATCACCACCATCCGCGCGGTTACAGCAGCTGCTATCCTCTTTCTGTACATGGCTGCTTTCGACAGATCCATGTTAAAGATTAAAGTCCGTGATATAAAATATTTCCTCGCTACAGGAATATTAAGTATGGTCTTTTTCAACTGGTGCTATTTCACTGCTATCAAAGAGCTATCCTTATCCATCGCGGTTGTACTTCTGTATACGGCTCCGGCATTTGTAATTATAATATCAAGATTTGTTTTCAAAGAAAAGATTACCAGCTATAAAATTCTTGCGCTGATTCTCACCGCGTCAGGTTCATGTCTTACTGCCGGATTATTACCAGGCATGAACATTAAAATTTCTCTCTACGGAATACTAATCGGACTAGGTTCCGGATTCGGATATTCGCTTTATAGTATATTTGCAAAACTTGCATCGAATAAGTACTCTCCGCAGACAATTACGGCATACACATTTTTCACAGCATCCATTTTTCTTATGATTTTCAGCAGCCCCGCGGACAAAATATCCCTGCTGCTGCGATGGGACATTCTGCTCTACTGTATCGGGCTTGGACTCATACCCACTTCACTGGCGTACATACTCTACACCACGGGTCTTAAAAATGTTGAAACAGGACGGGCCGCAATAATTGCTAATATAGAACCGGCAGTAGCCATATTAATCGGCACAGCTCTTTTCGGTGACATACTCACAGCCCCCCAGATTGCCGGTGCTGCATTAATATTTGCTTCAGTTTTTATTGTGCAGTCCGGAGGGAAAGAAGGGTTTAAAAAGATTCGCTTCTTTTCCCGAAATTCCCGGAAGAACTAAATTTAATAAATAAAAATTTCAGTAATAATTTATAGAATTTATTCTTATAAAAAACTTCTATAAATTAACAAAAAATGTCAAACCCGCCGCAGCGGGAATGACATTTTTATAATTTAAAACCAATGTAAAATTAGAACTCCGGAATCTCTTTCCACCTGTTCTCCAAAATAGAAAAAATTTTAAATTTTACTTCTCTTTTTCCCTTTTCTTATTTTCTTAAGATCAAGAGGTGACCCCTCCCATGCGTGTTCAAGAACCATGATAATATCGTCATAATCCAGCTCTTCAGGATTATATACAATCGCTCCGTCATTAAGGGATAATTTTGCTATCTCCGGAAGTTTATCCTTCGGAACCATCATGTTCCCGTTTCTGTCAACAATCTCCTTCAAACATGTAAAATGTTTACCATCGGTTACTTTGCCGAGCTCTTTGTTAAGATCACGGAGATATGCTATAGTTTTAAACGGCCTCTCCTTAAGCGGAGTACGATTGTAAACTTCGTCCCCGGCCAGAGGGAAAAGAAGCTCTGCTGTGAGGTGACCGGTTTTATGGAGATTATACTCAAGCCCGTAAGGGAGGAGAATGCTCATACATGTTCCATGTGCGACATGGCATATCGCGCCGATCGAGTGCCCCAGTGCATGGACCATCCCCACTGTTGAATTTGAAAAACTCATCCCTGCAAGTGCTGAACCATTTGCAAGAGCAAGCCTCGCCTTAAGATCACCAGGCTTTGAAATTGCAGTGAGTACATTCTGACTGATAAGCTGTATCGCCAGCATGGCAGTTACATCACTCAATGGATTTTTTGCCATACAGGTATAACCTTCAAATGCATGAGTCATTGCATCCATAGCGGTTGGAGCAGTCAGGAAAGGTGGGAGAGTTTTAGTCATTCTCGAATCGAGAATTGCCATATCAGGCAATAAAAACAGTGAGGGGAAAAGCATCTTCACATCACGCGAATGATCTGCAATAACCGCAACCAGTGTCATCTCTGAACCTGTACCGGAAGTTGTCGGGACAGCTATCAATGGTTTAAGCGGTCGCTTTAAGGCTCCGGAACCTGTAAAGTCCATAAGATTGTCGGAGTTTTCAGATACCAGAATATTTACACCCTTTGCGGTATCAAGCACCGATCCCCCACCTACTGCAATTATTGAATCACATTTAGACGATCTATATAATTTTGCTATCTCCTTAACTGTCTTTACATCAGAATCAGCAGGTACATTATCATAATAAGCACCCATCTTAACTTTGGTTCCCAGAGATTTTTTCACTGGTTCGATAAGCCCTGCTCCCATTACACCTTTATCTGTTACTATCATAGGTTTTATTGACTTGAGGCTCTTCAGCATTTCAGGAAGTTTGTCGAGAGCCTTGTGTCCCGAAACTACCTTAACTCTGTTGCAGAATTCGTAATATCCAGGTATATGCATTTTTAACTCCTTTTCATTTCTTTGTTATATGATCATTTTTAGAAAGTAAATGCTCTTATGTAAATCAGAACTCTTCCGCCAAATTTTCTCAAAGGATTCATTTGTGACCATTTAGGATATCTTTTCACTGCAAGCGATGTAATTATTTTAGGGAGAAGATATACTTCAATAATATTTAGAACTCTAACGAAAATCAAAGCATCGGGAAGATCGCCGGAAACAATAAACCGGTCATTGCAGAATGCCTCGCATGTACCCTCCTGAAAAGTAAACACAAGAATAGCACCTTCAATATTTTTAATTTTCATATCTAAAGTTACTTTCTTACCTTTGTCATTCCAGCCCAAATACTTAACAACGCCTTTCTTATCTTTACCGATTATCATTGCCGGGCCGCCGGGAGCAACCCAGAGCTTAACCATAAAATCATCTCTAAGAGCCGAGAACTCCTCTTTTACCTCTCTGTCAACCTTTGCCGCAGCCTGAATTGCACGTCCGACAATCCAGAGCATTACCGCGACATATATTTTTTTAATTAATTTACCCTTCGGTTTAATTTCAGGAAATTTATTTACATTCATTTTGATTTTCCCCCTTTAAATGGAATACCTTCGTAGGCGTGTTCAAGAATTTCAAGAGCAGCCCCTTTACGGTATTTCCCGCCGCCGCGGACTTCGGCTGCTTCAGCAATCTTTTTTATCATATACATTGGTATATTCATATCTTTAATTCTTCCTGGAATTACACCTTCAAGATTATCGATTAGAAGATAAAGAAGCTCCACACTCTTTTCTGCTCTTTCGCTTTCATGAATTGCGCAGTAATTTTCAATACCGGCCAGAGGGAGAAGAAGCTCGCCTCTTACACCGGTTTTCTCAAAACGGAATTTATAATCGAGAGAATACGGCAGAACAAGTCCGGCACAGAGCCCTGCCGGAAGACCGGTCAACTTCTCCATTTCAAAACCGATTGCCCGCGCCAAACCCTCAGGTGCATTTGAATAAACAATGCCTGATATTGCCACACCATTTATAAATCCTGTTTTCTCTTTTTTATTACAATGACATTTAAGAGCACCGGCAAAGTTTTCGTATACCAGCTCAATAGCAGCATAAGCAAACGCGTCATTTATCGGATTAGACTCGCTGAATGTACATGCTTCAATCGCCTGAGTGAGTGCAAGCATTGCAGAAGACGCAGTATTCTTTTTCTCTGTCCACTTGAGCATTCTCTTATCGATCAGAACAAGATCAGGGAAAAGATCGTCTGATTTATAAATTCGTGAATCTATAACTGCTTCATTTGAAGTTTCTGTTCCCATAGCTTCAGACGAAGGTATGAAAATAAAAGGTTTTAGCGGAGCACTTTTAGTCATGTCTTCAAACATCAGCAGGCTATCAGTTTTATTCGATACCATGATGTTCAATCCCTTTGCAGCAGAAGCAGCTGCATCTCCGCCGATAGCAATTATAGAATCACAGCCTCTGTCCTGAAAAAGCTTTGATAAATTCTGAAGTAGAGCCGCCGAAGCGTAACCCGGAACTTCATCATAAACTGCGCCGATTGTTACGCCGGAGTTATAAAATGATTTTATAAACGCTTTAACCGTTCCGTTCTTAGCAGATTTTTTATCTGTTATGATAAGAGGTTTAACCGCATTCATACTCTCAAGTTCATATGGGATATTCTCTAAGGCTGCTTTTCCTGAGTTAATCTTTGTTTTATTATAGAATTCAAAATAATCGGGTATATGCATAATTATACTCCTAATGCCGCTTTTTTAATTTTAAGTTTCTTTAATGTTCGTGGTTTAGGTATACCGTTTTTATCGTATCCTCTTACCATGTAATACCTGTTGAGCATTTTTTCCAGAGGAATCGCTCTCTCTTTTGTGTCGCACTTTCTTGTTTCTGTCAATAGCCGTGCGGGGAGAGTATCATCTTTCCGGGAGATCCCTTCATTTGTATTCATTAATCTTTCAAGCACCTGAATTCTTTCACCGGCTCTGATGAATGAAGTAATCCCCATTCTCTGACCTGTTATTGATGACCAGAATTCGGGCCAGAGACTGATATCGATAAATCTCACAGCCACTGCAGCCATTGCTGTCATTAAAATTTTGAGAACAAACTTTGGTGAATATTTAAGGAGAGGTGTCTCAAGCTGATAAGGGAAAGCTGTGAAAAGACATGTCTGCAACGAATTTACAGAAGAAATAACGTCCTCCTGAAATTTAACAAGAGATGCCTTACTTCTGTAAGTATACGGCTCGATAAGATCCATGTAAACTTCCAGCGCGAACACGGAGTTTGCAACGTGACATGCTCCTCTATTCGCTACCGCATAAGCAAGGCCCTGACCGAATGAACCTCGCGGATCGTATGCCGGCATCTCCATCCCCTTTACCTGTATCGCGAAATCTTCTCCGCCGTATTTTTTGGAACAGAATTTTGAACCCATTGCAAGATCCTTACCTGCACCTTTCAGATTAGCAATATCCTTAAGAATTTCAGAGACTCCATCGGGTGATCCGAATTTAAGATCCGTTTTAAATAATCCTTTTTCACCGGCTTCCATTGCCCATGCCAGAGTTCCACCTGCCGTTATTGTATCCATCCCCATGAGAGAACAGATTTCGTTCCAGTCCGATATTTTAACAGGATCGAAAATTTCGAGGTTTGAGCCCATAAGACCGATTGTTTCATATTCAGGGATCTGTCTTATCTCTCCATTGATATTGCCTTTATGACCGCATAGAATTGTGCATGGTTTGCATGTGCTGTATGAAGTTTTAAATCTCTCGGCCATTGCCTCGCCGGAAATTTTGTGAGCTTCACCATGTGATCCGCCAGTAAAATTTTTAACAGGTAAAATCCCGCCAGCATTGCTTAAATTCACATTGGCATTAGTTCCGAAGTTTCTGTATGATCCGCCAGTGATATCATTTCTATTGATATAATCAGTTGCTTTCTTTTTAGTTTTATCAAATTTAATCTGCTTAACAGGGAGTATTTTATACTCCCCCCCTTTAGCTGAAATTGCCTTGAGGTTTTTAGAACCCATTACTGCACCGATACCGCCGCGGCCAAGGAATCTGTGACCTGATGCTACGTTCGCAAATCTTACCAGATTTTCTCCCGCTGGTCCGATAGCCAATGTGCCGCCGCTATCCTTTTCAATTGCAGCCTGAGCTTTCCTGGTATCGAGTCCCCATATCTTTTTCGCGTCTCTGAAATCAACCCCTTTTGAGTCGATATAGAGATAAACCGGTGTTTTAGATTTCCCCTTAACAAGTATACCATCCCAGCCTGAGGTCTTCAGCGCCATACCGAAAGCACCACCGCATGAACAGGAAGTCATAATCCCCGTAAGAGGCGATTTTGTCACAGCGGCGAATCGTCCTGAACATGGCGCACCGGTACCGAGAAGAACGCCTGTTGTAACAGCAATAATATTATCCTCCCCAAGAGGATCCACTCCAGGCTCCATTCTATCATACAGCATTTTAAGAGCGAGACCCTTCCCGCCGATATAAAGCTTTGTGTCCAGAGGATCAACATTATATACTTTGAAGCTCCTCTTTGTAAGATCAACCTCCAGAATTTTACTGCTTGTACCGATAATTTCCTGCATTTTTTATTCTCCTTTTTGACAATCTTTTACAAGGTTCAGAATCTGCATCCGGTATACCCTGCATTTTGTAACAGGCTAAAGTATTGTCATTTTATGTATTTTATTAAGTATTTCAGATAATGCCGAACATTTTAAAATAAAGACAAGAATACGAATTAAACTTTTCACCCCCCTCCTGAAATTCTAAGACAAGAAACTTCTGATGATTCATAAAACTTTCTCCATGAAGAGATCCGGTTTCCAGCGCTGAAGTAACAGAATCTTGAAAGCTTTTTTAAACCGGCTTTTTTCAATAGACTACGCAGCCTTATTCCCGGTTTAACCGGATAAACCACACCCTTACCCATGTCATAGCCTTCAATATTTAACTCTTTTTCAATACCAGAGTAAAATTTGACGGTAATAAATATCTGATTCATACGATTTTTTTGCCTTAATATAATTAGCTCTAAGATATGCTATTATTAGCCGAAATTCACGGAAGATCGACCGGAAAGATATATCCGGACAGTTTTTTTTCAAAATTCATTTTTTTTTAGATGATATGGATGGGAAATTCCGGATTCGAAAGTGAGGGTCAGAGCAGATTTACGAAGCAGGCTCACGGAGGAGGCTCTGAACCTGATGCAAAGCTGGTTCAAGAAAAACAGGCTCTGAACCTGATGCAAAGCTGACTCAAGATGAACGGGCTCTGAACCCTACGAATGGGAAAATAATCTGGAAGTAAATGACGAATTTAACAGAACTACGCTGCCTACATATGAATTGAAAAATAAATTCATACTACAAAGAAATTAACGCATGAAATCGGCTATTTAATTATAAAATGATACGATTTTCTGTATTCGTTAGGTGTGATCCCTGTTATTTTAGTAAAGGATTCATAAAACGATGATTTAGAATTAAAGCCGACTTCATAAGCAATTGTTAAAACTGTCCTGTCCGGATTGGCTATCAGAAGTTTTTTTGCATCCTCAATCCGATAAGAGTTTATATATGTATTAAAATTCATACTTAGACGTTCATTAAGAAGCTGTGAAAGCTGATGATGTGTAATGTCTAGACTTGCTGCGGTATCAGAAAGATTAATTGAATCATCCCGGTAAATATTGTTTTCAGTCATAAGATTTTCCAGTTTCCGCATCACCTTGTCCACATCAAGTCCGCGAAGAAGCGAACGGGAGTATATCCCTCTCTTCACTCTCATTGAAAGCATCTGAAGAAAATCAGGGTACCTTACTCCCATAAGATTAGTTATAATTACACAGACCGAAATAAAAAGAGCACTGTATGTGATATAATTCATATCTCCCAGAATGTATCCCGGGATTACTGTTGCAGAAGATACGGCAGAAAGAAATGATACCGAAAATGTGATATAGATAATGTTCCGTCCGCCATTACCTTTTAATGAAGGAATAAGAACTTTTATGAGCCAGAAGTGATAGATAAGAATCTGTCCGATAGACGCGACTGCAAAAACCTTGAATAGAATTACATGTAGAGAATTCTCGCCATGAAGAAACTGCCTTGTAAATTCTCCAGATGAGCTGTAGTTAAAAATAAAAAGATACGAATCCGACACTGCAGAGATTATCGCCGGTATAAAATACAACACGTATCTCTTTGGAACACCGGCGTCCGGGAAAGAAACAATATAGTAAGCATAATAAAGTATAGGGCAGAAAATAAAGAGTACCGTTGGATGAAAAGCCATATATTCGGGATGCACAAAAACAGCGGATGTAATCATTGCATGAAACTGCAGCAGTATTATACCAAGGAGCGTAAACAGAATAAAGATATTATAATTCTCTCTCTTTTTCGTTTTAAGCACAAGCTGACTCACTGCAGAGAGAAAACAGAGACATGCTCCGAAAAAGATAATATTTTCTGCTATCATTAAATTTCAGCCCTTAAATGTAGTTTTATGTTCGGTTTGTCATTTTTCAGGTTCAGAGCCCTAATCCGTTAAGAATTCGATCCTACGACGAAACCTTCCCATTCTTCAAGCTTTTTATGTGAAATTATTTTCAGGTCAGAATTTTCGAACAGGTTAATCATCTCTTTCTCCCATTTACTGCTTATTCCGCTCAGAATCAGGAATCCTGTTTGATTTAATAAAGATTTCAGTCTTTCAATATTATCTTCTATTATTTTCGAGAGAAGATTTGCGGTTATAATATCATATTTTTTTTTGCTGCTGAAAGTATAAAGATCCTGAAGAGAGGCTCTGAACCCGGTAATACCGTTTAAACTTAAATTCTTATCAGCTTTAACTACCGAATCGTTATCATAATCAAAAAGTTCAATATTGCTGATTCCTGCTAAAGCAGCCTGGATTGCCAGTACTCCGGAACCTGTTCCGATATCAAGAAAATCTAATTCTTCAAGAGAGAGGCTCTGATCCAAAATCTGTTCCAGCAGTTCTCCGCAAAGTCTTGTAGTAGGATGATGCCCGTCTCCGAAAGAATCTTCCGGATCTATCTGTATTATATATTTATACTTTTTTTCAGGCAGAGTGAGACCAGGCGGAACCACAAATATATTTTTAGTGAGCTCGTGCCCGGTGTACTCCTCTGCCCATTTATTCTTCCAATCCGAATCATGAATCTCCGAAACGTTTTTAAGATAAATTCGATCTATCTGTTCAGAAGATTCAGGTGATTCTGAATAAATTTTAAGATAGAGAGTCCTGGATATTTTTTCAAAACAGAAAGATG
>JBBRFT010000135.1:0-9408 GCA_038241375.1 Spirochaetota bacterium | reverse complement strand
AAATATAAAGAGCATGCATGTTAAAATCCCTGTTACCAGAGCTTTTCTTTTTGCTATTTCAATAAAAAGAGAGATGCTCTCTTCCGGTTTTATAACAGTGATTACTCCTGCAATTTCATTTTTGTATCTGAGCGGCGCTGCGACAAAGATCGATTTTGAATTTGGATTATTTTCATCAAGCAGAGATGATCTCGCTCCATATTTACCGAGAAGGGTAAGGCGGACGTCGCGCCATTTTGAATAATCGGCCCCTTCTTTTATATGTTTATTCGAAGAATAAATAATTATCCCGTTTTGATCGGTTATATACACATGAAGGGAGACTCCCGTTTTATGGAGCGCGTATATACGAGAGCTGATGTTTTTTTCGTAAGCTTTTTTTACTACAGGTTTTATAGTATTTACATTTATTACGGAGTCTTCAATCTCCTGTTCAATAAGAGATGCAAGGATGTTGGCCGTATCGTTAAGCGATTCCTCCACTGTTTCAAGATAGCGCGGCCGTATGTCATTGGCGATGAAGTCGTAGAGCAGGTAGAAGCCGATTGCATATAATACAAAAAATCCGGTTATGATTCGCCATTTTATGCTCACAGGTATTCTCTCAGCGAGTAGCCCACGCCGCGGTGAGTCTCTATCGGGTCAATTTCCGGATTGATCTCTTTCAGTTTTGTTCTGAGTGTTTTTATATGAGTATCAACTGTGCGGTCGAAACTCTCACCCGATTCGGGCCATGCCAGATCCATGATCTTATCCCGTGTGAATATCCATCCCGGTCTGTTGACAAAAAGTATAAGGAGATCGTATTCGATTCGGGTGAGGTTTACTTTTTTTTCAAAATATGTAATCTGCCTTTTATTGTAGTCAACCTGAAACGGTGATGATTTTATTTTTGTGCTGGCGCTCTCTGCCGATCGGCGGAGTATCGCCTTAACGCGTGCAGTCAGTTCCCGGGGGCTGAACGGTTTCATAACATAATCATCAGCTCCAAGCTCAAGGCCAAGGATCCGGTCTATCTCGTCAGATCTGGCGGTGAGGAATATTACAGGTGTCCTGCCGGTTTTGCGGATCTCTCTCAGAACATCAAATCCGTTCATGTCGGGAAGTCCGATGTCGACGATAACAAGATCAGCAGAGTCCGATTTAAGGTAAGCAAGACCCTCTCCACCTGTGGTGACCCAATGGGTACGGAATCCTTCCGTTGACAAAGGATAAATAATGGTATCGGCGATTCCCGATTCATCTTCTATGAGGAGTATTATTTTCTGCATGATAGAATCAGTTCATGGATTGATCTGTGTGTCAATAAATTTCTGCGGAGGATTGATACTCGGTTATCTTAAAGCAGATAACCGTCCGGGTAAAGTTGTTATCTTAATTTAGATAACAATCTATTTAATAATTAGTAATATTATGGCCTCGATTTTACTGTGGGTTTGGTGTCGATAATAATATTCCTGTCCCGGCAAAGATATTCCGTGAGAAGTATTGTGAAAACTGCAAATGCCAGATATGTATAAAATCCTGCCTGAAGATAAGTATCATTTTTCAGGATAATTGTAAGGTCTCTGCTGACAGAATTAAAGTGTTCAAATCTATTTGATATAATTATGTTAAAGATTGTATAGGTCATTAATGTGGAAATTATCATTGTTGCTTCAATAAACCATCTTCCGGATTTTATAGTGAAGAAATATATTACAGGATTTTTCCTGGCATTAAGGAAATTAAAGTGATAACATGTGGATATTAATATTTTCAAAAAAGGGAGTATTACAGTTAATAATGCGATGAGCATTCCGGCAAGTTTTACCTTGATATTGCTGTTTGTTACCAGAATTATAAAAATATCAAAAATACTTTTACTCTGAAAATATAATACCTGATCGCGAAAAGCAACAGAATGACCCATTAGCATAAAGCTGAATTTAGAAATTTTAATGTCCAGATCAATTAATGGAGTCATCAATCCGACAGCGAGTAAGACCATAAGAGATATAACAAGATAAAAATAGCTGGATGACGTTAAAGATCCGGTTTTAAAAACAGATAATGAAAATAGAATTGCAGTAAGAATAATTAGAATGCCGGATTCTGTAAATATCAGCTTATTAGTAATAGAAATTGTCTGGAAGAGTCTAGTCTTAGCATTATCAATGCTGCCGGATTGAGTTCTGTGAAGTATGTAGTCAAGGCTGGGTTTCTCTTTTGTATCAAAAGTCAGTTCAAAATATTTTTCAATCTGCTCATTAAGCACATTTTTAATATGGGTTCTGGTTTTTGTTTTTTTCATTTCGCGAATTATAGAATCGGTATATTTTGGAATTCCCTTTTTTATATCATCCGGACTGAGAAAAATATTAATGAAAGATTGTCTGATCCACCCTCCGGCAGAATTAGAATTGTTTTTTCTGATCTGATTGTCTATTTTATCAATAAGTGTTTTAATGAGAACCCGGATTTTTTTTTTAAATTGATGCTCAGTGGTCTTTGTTGAATAAAGAGTATTAAGTTCACTTTCAAGTATTGTATTAATCTTTATTTTCCATTCTTCAGCATTAAGCAGACCGTATTTAACATGATAGATTTCAGCATAATCGGATTTATGTGACTGATTGTAATTTGAGATTGATATAATCTGCTGGGCCAGGATAATTGATGTGATCAATATTATTATTGATAATATAGGATTGAGTCGTTTCATAATTGGAGCCTTATATTAGATCGGATATGGTGTAGACAGTCAGCTGTTTAAAAAAAATGTCAAGAATGATTATAATTCTTTTTAGTTGCAGAACATATCATTCTGTTTTCCCCAATCTCTCCGGATTTAATAAAAAAATGTATCTCTTTCAAATCGGCTTGACTTAAAGATAAAAATAGCAATTCTATGCAGATAGAGGAGTTTATCGTGATTAATTTACTTGAGGGTCTGGTTAATCAGGTGGGGAGTATTGTAATTGTAGCGGTACTTCTCTCAAGATTCAGTTTTTTTAAAAAGTTGATAACCAGAGATAAGATACCTCTGAAATTTCTTATAATACTTGGAATATTTTTCGGCCTTTTCGGGATTCTGAAAACATATTCAGGGATTCCTGTTCAGGGTGCCCTTGCCAATGCCCGCGTAGTCGGTGTCTTTGTAGGCGGACTTATCGGCGGACCGGTAGTAGGTATACTTGCCGGTGTGATTGCCGGTGTTCATCGATGGGGTATCGATATCGGAGGATTTACGGCTTTTGCATGTATGGTCTCAACTATTTCCGAAGGGGTTATGGCCGGTTTCCTCAGTAAAAGATTTTATAAATCTGAAAAACGCTGGCTTTTCGCTCTTTACACGGGAGCGCTTGCGGAAGCAATGCAGATGGCAATCCTTCTAATTCTTGTTAAACCCTTTGACGCCGCGTTTAACCTTGTTTCAATAATCGGTGTCCCTATGATAGTTGCCAATGCCATAGGTATAAGTATGCTTATAGCAATTGTTGATATAATATTTAATGAGCGGGACCGTATTGCCGCAAATCAGTCGCGGGTTGTTCTTCAGATTGCAAGCAGAACAATTAATTATTTCAGGAAGGGATTAACAGAAGAGACCACCCGTGAAGCCGCGCTTATTATAAAAGAGATGACGGGAGCCGCAGCTGTATCTTTTACAAGCATGGATAGAATTCTTTCCCATGTGGGTACAGGATCAGATCATCACATTGCGGGGATACCTCTTGTTACTAAAATTACCAGAAAAGTACTGAAAGACGGAAAATTGAGAATCGCCGATACAAAAGAGGATATCTCCTGCTCGGACAAAAACTGCATGTTAAACAGCGCAGTTATAGTGCCGCTTAAAGAAAACGAAAAAGTAATAGGTTCACTTAAAATATATAAAACGGGTGAGAATACAATTACCTCCGTTGACATTGAGCTTGCCGAAGGTCTTGCTTCTCTCTTTTCAACACAGATAGAATTAAGCCGGATTGAAGAACAGGCTAAACTGCTGAACATCTCCGAGCTCAAAGCCCTTCAGGCGCAGATTAATCCTCACTTCCTGTTTAATTCAATCAACACAATTGTTTCGCTTATACGGACGAGCCCTGATAAGGCCAGAGATCTTCTTGTCAAACTCGGAACTTATTTCAGGAGTAATCTCTATCACACAGATGAGATTTTTCTGTCGGATGAAATTTTAAATATAAAAAATTATCTTGAGATAGAAAAGGCAAGATTCGGCGATAAACTGAATGTTATAATAGATGTTCCCGATAATGTTAATTGTATGATACCTCCTTTTACACTTCAGCCTCTTGTGGAGAATGCCTTGAAGCACGGACTGCTGCCGAGGATTGAAGGGGGCGACATAGAGATCAGCGGCAGGAGGGTGGGGAAGGATGTTGTTCTCTCAGTCCGGGATAATGGAGTAGGGATTTTGAAGGAGAAGCTTCAGACTCTTCTTGATGATACAGTTTGTTCTAAGTCAATCGGGATTAAGAATGTTAATAAAAGATTAATTTGTAAATACGGGAGTTCCAATGGCCTCAAGCTTGAAAGTAAGCCTGGTGCTGGAACGATGGTGTCTCTTACAATTCCCGGAGGGAGCTGATGGTGAATGTTATAATCGCAGATGACGAAGAGCCCGCGCGCGCTGAATTGAAATTTCTTTTTGAAAGTTATGATGATATAAATGTTTTAGCAGAAGCCTCCGACGGGGAGATGGCGGTACGGCTATGTTATGAGCATAAACCCGACCTTATTTTTATGGATATTCAGATGCCTGGAATTTCCGGTATTGAAGCGGCGGAGACTCTTCTTAATTCGGGTAATCCCCCTTATATAATATTTGTTACTGCATATGATGCCTATGCAATCCGCGCATTTGAACTGCATGCCGTTGATTATCTGCTGAAGCCGATAGAAACAGAACGTCTTGAAGGCAGTCTGGATAGAATACGTAAACTCATTGGTTCAAATAAGGAAACCTCAGTCTCTGTTAAAGCTATGAAAGAGATGCTTGGCGGATTTGTGAATAATAGGAACAACCGGATTATAACTGTATGCAAAGATGAAAAATTTTACCCGATCCCTCTTGAAAAAATAAAGTATGCCTATGCGGATGATAAAAAGACATATCTTGTTACGGTGAACGGAAAATTTTTATATAAAAAAACACTTCATCAGCTGGAGGAAATTCTTCCCGAAAATTTTATCAGAACTCACCGGAGTTATATTGTGAATATACAATTTATAGAAGATATTGAACCATGGTTCAACGGAGCATATCAGATTACAATTGTCAGTGATGAAAATCCTGTTCCATTAAGCAGGAGCCATTCGAAAAGTTTTAAAGAGATTATGCATATGGAGTAATCTCTTTTTTTTAAATTCTGCATTTCATCTTCAGTTTTAAGCACTTTATCCCTCTGTTTCTGCATTTCACGAAAAAATTTAACATAATTTATTATTATTATGTATTATTCACTTATAATTAAATTAAAGGAGGATTAATATGATAAGTTTTTTATTATCTCTTGTAGCTTTAGTATTAGGTTATGTTATTTATGGAGCAATAGTTGAAAAGGCTTTCGGAATACAAGCTGAAAGACAAACCCCATGTAACACTATGTGTGATGGTGTGGATTATGTTCCAATCGGCTGGAAAAGAATTTATATGATACAGCTTCTGAATATTGCAGGTCTTGGACCTATTTTCGGAGCTATTATGGGTGCACTTTACGGTCCTGCCGCTTTTCTTTGGATTGTACTTGGAAGTATTTTTGCCGGCGGAGTTCATGACTTTTTTTCCGGTATGCTTTCAGTCAGACATGACGGGAAAAGTATTCCTGAGATAGTCGGAATTTATATGGGTGAGCCCATGAGAAAATTCATGAGGGTCTTTTCAGTTGTTCTGCTTGTTCTTGTCGGTACAGTATTTATTGCCGGGCCTGCAGGTCTTCTTGCTAATCTTGGTATGACAGGAATTTTTACCAATAAATGGTTCTGGATTGGTTTAATAATAGTTTACTATTTTCTTGCAACGATTCTTCCAATAGATAAGATAATTGCCAAGTTTTACCCGCTGTTTGGAGCAGTTCTGCTTATCATGGCATTCGGAATTGGTATAGCAATTCTTTTTACACCGCATACTATTCCTGAAATTACACTGGCGAATCTTCACCCTAAACAGCTTCCAATGTGGCCGATGCTTTTTATAACAATCGCTTGCGGTGCTATAAGCGGATTTCACTCAACGCAGTCCCCTCTTATGGCAAGATGTATTGAAAATGAAAAATACGGACGCAGAATTTTCTACGGAGCGATGATTGGCGAAGGTGCTATTGCTCTTGTATGGGCTGCTGCTGCAATAACAGTTTTTGACGGAGTCGGCGGACTTGCTGCGGTTCTTAAGCAGGGTGGACCCGGACTTGTTGTTAATACAGTATCAATTGGTCTTCTCGGAACAGTGGGCGGTATCCTTGCTATACTTGGCGCAGTTGCCTGTCCTATAACTTCCGGTGACACAGCTTTCAGAAGCGCAAGACTTGTAATTGCCGATACATTCAACTATGATCAGAAAAAGATTAGAGGCCGTCTAATTATCGCTGTTCCTCTTTTTGCAATAGGTATTTCACTGAACTTTGTAGACTTCGCGATTATCTGGAGATATTTTGCATTTTCAAATCAGGCTCTTGCAACTGTTGTATTGTGGGCAAGTGCGGTTTATATGGCGAAAAATGGTAAGTTTCATTGGATTGCAACTGTACCAGCTGTTTTTATGTCAGCAGTATGTTCAACTTACATTCTAATAGCTCCCGAAGGATTGAAGCTTTCAACTGCAATTGGGTATCCTGCAGGTCTTGCATTTGCGCTGATTCTTTTCATAGCTTTTATGTATGCAAATTATAAAAGAAAGTAAACAGGAGTTTGCAGCATAAACTTCTAAGTAATGAATTTTATTGAATTTTTCCCTCACTGATTTTAGCAGTGAGGGAAATTTTAATACTAACGACTTTATCCGCGATTAACCGCTTTAAATTAAAAATCAATTCTCATACATGAATGAGCAGGTATAGTTACTG
This sequence comes from Spirochaetota bacterium, assembly GCA_038241375.1. GTDB lineage: Bacteria > Spirochaetota > UBA4802 > UBA4802 > UBA5550 > WRGT01. The sequence continues at coordinate 2,344 of JBBRFT010000135.1, read as the reverse complement.
TAAAAGGATCTGAATAGTCGACAGTAGATTGCGTGATACCGACTGTTGATGTATCGGTTTCATTGTCGGCGGTTACGGAACTGTTTGTATAGAGATACTGGACAGCACTTCCCGGTGTAAATCCTTCTAAAGTGATAGTAACAGTTTTATCGGATGCAAAATCTCTGTTGATCAAAAAAACTCTCGGTTTACCGGATATTTTGTTTGTTGTTGCTGCTGCTGTAATAAGCGGATACTGAAGACCGGTAGGAACATTACCTGCTCCGGTTGTGATTGTATAGACTTCAGTTGAATCGACTGATATACTTAGAATTCTTTCCCCGGCGGCAGGAGAAAGAAGTTTGAATACATGCCCTGCGGGACGCAATCCCCAATTCTGTTTATAATTTATCAGACCCCAGCAGTTCTCCTGTGCCAGATTATGAACATATGCCCCTCTTACTCCATTATTCATCATCATAAGGAGCATGTCGGCAATTGCAAGTCCTGATTGATAATCATTGCTATAAGAGGTTTGAATTACATTTGAACTATTTTCAACAGTTACATGATATTCCGTGATCCAGAGAGGCAATTCTCCTGTATGCGGTTTGATTTTTTCATCAATGGTTTTTTTCAGAACTTCTCCGCCTGATAAAATCCATCTGTAGTCTTGTTCAGTGTTACTATGCAGGTAACGTGATGAGTAAAAATGTCCCAGGGCAAAATCTGCCTTTGAAGCCAGCCCTTCATCGGTAAAAACGTGTTTATTCCAATATGAAAGCATCGTCAGCAGATCAGTAGTTGGAGTCATCCAATCTGCAACCTGGAAAGCTGCCTCACTTATTCCGCCGACCTGTATCGTTTTACCAAGTCCAACAGCTTTTGCTTTCATCTTTGCTATTATGGCTTTAGTAAGAATTGCGTAGTTTCTACCTGTCTCTGAAAGATTTATATCTTTGTAAAAAGAAACAGGCTCATTCCCTATTTCAAAAAGTGTCGCGTTCCATGGAGCTGTTCTGCCGTTTGCTGCTCTTATCGCTCCCTGGGTTGTTGACGATGAGCCTAGAATATACTCAACAAGATCTGCCGCATTATCGGAAGTATCGAGGACGTTTACCTGAATCAGCGGTGTTATTAAGTTTGCTTCACAGAAGTTAAGAAACTCGTGAAGTCCAATAACGGGAGTTTCAAGTGTGTTGTAAGTCATCATCTCGCCGCGCTTTTCAATGCTCCCTACTGAGTCTTTCCAGAAAAAGAAATCGGTGAGAGTTCCTCCGGGATAGCGGAGAGAACGGATGCCAAGTTCGGTAATTTTTGTTTTTACTTCTGTTTTAAATTCGGGTGTTTTCCCGGTTTCGAATAAACGGACTTCATCGATAAGTATTTCATCAGCGGGATTGCTGCTTATAAGATATATGGCAAGCATATAGCATATGCTGCCGTTGTCGTTAGTGGTCAATGTAACGTCATGGTGCTGCCATGCTCCGTCTGAAGGAGAAATATCAGACTTCGATGCTGCAAAATCAGAATCGACATTTGTTAAGTAAACTCCAATTTTAGTATTGGTATCGACACTTACTCCATAACTTGAAAAGCGTAAAGTATATGACGTATTATCTTTAAGAAAAAAGTTAATCGGTGAGCTCGGGAAAATAACCTGTTGTACTCCGGTAAATCCTCCATCCTGTTTTATACGGAGATAACCGGGGTAGATTCTTCCGCCGGGATAATTTGCTACAGCGTCGGCTGGAACAGTATTAGCAAATGTTACATTAGATGTTGCAGAGGGAAACTTCACCCATACACCACTCATTCCGTTCACAAATGGAAAATTACCTGGATGAAAAGATGTGGCGGCCGGATTCAGTGTGCGAAACGAGCGGTCGCTTATCAGATCTCCGCCATCACCGGTTTTATCAGCCATGGAGTTCCATTGAATTGTTGCACCGAACATTGTTAACGGGATAATGTTTTCCGGCGGGGCACTGTTATCTGATCCTGAACCGGATGACCCTCCGCATCGTGAAGATATCATCGCCGCAAATAATATTATTGAGAGTAATATTGATAATCGCCGTATATTTTTAGTATATGAAAGCATTTATGCCTCTGGAGTAATCGATGTGTTTCGATTTCGACACACATGGCATTTGAAATCAAGCAGAAAATGGGCATTTTCAGGATTTTGTCAGGATTTAGTCTTTCTTACTCAGCATTTGGAGTGCAGTTCTCTGCAGTTTTTACAGAGTGGATTTGTTATTCTGTTATTTATAAACTCGCTCCGCAACTTCTGCATAGGAGAATCGTTCCAGATATAGCTGAGCGATTGTGTCTCTGCGTTTCCCAGAACCAGTTTTTTATT
>JBBRFT010000134.1:0-9450 GCA_038241375.1 Spirochaetota bacterium | reverse complement strand
CTCCTGCAGCCTGATCAATTAGCCGGTTTTAAAAGATAAGTACAATTGCAAGCACACCGATAAAAAAATTCACAACTGTAATGACATTAGGAAGTACACGGAAACGTGCGAGTAAAAGACTTATTGGAATGGAGATTCTTTTATTTATATTCTGCGCTAGCTTTCCGCCGGAGCTTGTACGGATAACCTCCATGGCAAATTTTCTGGCGTTTGCGAAATCGGTATTGTTTTCTATTATATACTGACTCTGTTTTTTTACAGGCTGATAATTCCCATTAATAAGTATAAAATTTTCTTCAAATTTAGAAAAAGCGCCGAACAGAAGAAAATGATTAGCCGTTATCAGCAGATGCTTATCCCCAACGGGCTTTCCGATAACAACTTCAGCTCCCGGGAGCGATAATATATGTTTTTCAACTTTACTTTTATAGAAATGAATATCAGAATCAGCAAGGTCAAGGTAGATCCTCCCCGCCCCTGCCTGTTTAAGAATACGGATATTCCGCTCTAGAAGCGATTGACCGAAAAGTTTCCACCTTGCCGATGAAACAGATGATGATTTTATAACAACAGATTCAGGGAGCATCGGGACCTCTTATATTTATTACTTGATATTTACTAGTCGAAGTTATTAATTATAAAAATCAAGAAAAATATTACTATTGTATTTTCGGAATCAATAACAATCCTGTAATTAAATAATTGACGATAATTCATTATTCAGATTGATATATTAACAGGCTCAATAAATCTCTTTCGAATAACAACTATTCAAGTTTTCCGTGGAAAGATAACCTTCAAGGAAGTCCCCCTCCGGGAAATTTAGGGGGCCGTGATATTTGATCATTTTTTTTGAGATCCGCAAAACTAACACATAAGAAGAACTTAAGGAAGTAACCATGACAGAAGAAGCTTCTCTCTATATAATAGCAGCACCGATAGGAAACCCTGAAGATATAACGCTCCGGGCTCTCCGCATCATAAAAGAGACCGCGGCGATAATCTACTGCGAAGACACACGACAGACCGCAAGAGTTCTGTCGTATCACGGAATAAACAAACCGCTAAGGTCTCTCCATATGCATTCCGATGACAGGAAGATAATATCGCTTATTGACGAGGTGAAAAACGGTGTCAACATCGGATACATGACAGACTCAGGCACTCCGGGACTTTCGGACCCCGGTAGTAAGATTGTCTCCATGGCACGGAAAGAGGGTATAAATGTAATACCGGTCCCCGGGGTCTCGGCGCTTACCACTCTGATTTCTATTTCAGGTTTTCCCGAAAAAACAGTTCTCTTCGGAGGCTTCTTAAGTAAAAAGCCGGGGAAGAGAATCAATGAGCTTAACAGGCTTAAAACTCACGAGGGGATTATTATTATTTACGAATCTCCCCACCGGATAAAAAAAACACTGAAAGATGTGGGTGAAGTATTTGCAGGGAGAGAGATTGTCATCGGCAGAGAGATGACTAAAAAGTTTGAAGAGTATATCAGCTTTAACTCTGACACAATGACCGGAGTAATTGATAAACTTACAGAGAAGGGTGAATTCGCCATTGGTATACTCAACAAGGAACTGAAATTCCGTAATAATGAAGACGGAGAGGATGACTAATCATGTCATTCCATACCCCGAAATGACAGATAATCCAAAAAAAAATTATTAGAAAAAGTTCGCCTCTACTCAAAAACCGGTGGTGTTTTATCTCCGCCGCGCCCTTGGCGCGGCGGAGAACAATTTTACCACTGGTTTTTGAGCAGTTACAAAAATTCGTCTCTCTTCACCACGGTGATCGTTTCTTTATCGATGTGAATGTATGGTTAAAAAACATAATGCGCATGATCCGGTAGCAAATTATTCTGGAGCACTGCGCTTCGCAGACACTTGATATTACACGCTACCAGCTTTTCCTCCACACAAATCAGATATCATGATTGACAAATAATCGGCGGATTAGATTATTTCAACTTTAATTAATAACAAGAAAAAATCTCCCCCCCTGCCGCTAAGTGGTGGAGAGATGCTTTTCTATCTTTTACACTAAACATATTATTCATTACGGAAAATCAGGCATGGAAAAAACTCCTATAAATAAAAAAGTCAATACAGCCCCCTCGGCGAAACGTGGTACAAAAAAAACTCAGTTTTATCCGCCCATGGTTATAGACAATACCCCTATCCGTAAAAAATATATTCAGGCTTTCAAAAAAGTATCACGCGATCTTGACCGCGCCAGAGCAGACTGGACATTATATGAAAAAGAGGACAAACCCGCCTTCCGTAAATGGCTCAACTCAACATTCGGGAGAGAGCTTACCATCCTCCGTGATATGAGGGAAAAAGTCCATGAACTGGAATACCTTTTAGATGAGATCGAAAACTGCAAATATACAAACCGCATGACATATTTTCAGGCTTATGAATATGTTATGGACATTAAAGAAAATCCCGAAAAATATAAAAATAAAAATTCCGACGAAGACTTTCATTATGACGATGAAGAGGAATACCATTCACGGGATCACGATTCTGACTTCGGATCTGATGAACATAAAATGAACGAAGAGGATCTTCGTACTTTATTTATTCAATTTATCCATGAAACAAATCCAGGACTATTAAAAACAATAAGTAAAGACAAAAGACTCTTCGACAAAGCCTTCAGTATCTTCAAAGAGGAATACTACGGCGATAATCTGTCAGATTCCGGCCGCGGACAGAATGACCCGAATAATAATTCCGAAACCGGAACAAGGCTCCGAACCCTTTACCGCGATCTCGCCCGGAGGCTTCATCCCGACAGCCGGGAAGAGACTAACGGACAGTACGACGAAATCTGGCACGAAGTACAGACCGCGTACAGAGAGAATAATCTTGAGCGAATGGAGATGCTTGCCGCGCTCTGCAATATACAATCGGGAAATTTTTACGAAACAGCCTCATTCTCTCAACTTATCCAGGTACAGCAGGAGTATCGGGTGCAGCTGAAGGCGATGCGCGAACAGGCAAAACGCGCAAAAAATGACCCGGCCTGGGGATTCAGCAGAACAGGGAATACCTCCAAAATAAAAACAACCATCAAATACGACCTTGCCGAAGGGATTGAAGTTCTTAAATACAAACTGGATGAAATGGAACATATCCTCAAGCGATGGTCAAAGCCCCCACAAAAGAAAAAACCCGCACCTGGAGCAGAACCGGGGACTAAAAATAAAACCCAAAAACCGGTAGTTAAAGACAACGATATCCAGATGGAGATCCCATTTTAGATTTCCCCCATATTCAAAATATTCCCAGAATGACACTGGTACAGACGTATCCGTAGAGACGTAGCAATGCTACGTCTCTACAATTGATTTTTACGATCGATTCCCACAATCGTTTTTCGCGAACGATACCCCCAGAAAAATACATCATTTTTATTTTAATAATTGACAGTAAATTCCAGATAAAATCAATACTTTATAAATAGATATTGCACAATTTCTGAAACTCCCCTCTGAATCACAGAGACGGGAGTTGTAACTGTTTTATACTTTAAGCTTTGCACTTAATTTTACGTAACGGGGTAAAACATTGGGTTCATCAAAACTAACTAAGATTATGAACGACGACAAAGAGTTTCTTTTCCAGAACTACGGAGAGAGACTGCCGGTTTCATTTATCAAGGGTGACGGTTCCTATCTTTACGATCAGGATAATAAGAAATATGTCGATTTCTTATCCGGTATTGCGGTATCGGCCCTTGGATATTCAAACCCGGCGTACATGAAGGCACTGCACGGCCAGATCGACAAAATCATCCATTCATCGAATCTGTTCTTCAATCAGGAACAGATCGAAACCGCACGGCTTATCTCTGAAACATCGTTTCCAGGAAAGTCATTATTCGTCAACAGCGGAACCGAGGCGAACGAAGCCGCAATAAAACTGGCAAGACGTTACGGACTCAGTATACACAGGAAAAAATATAAAATTGTCACATTTACCGGTTCCTTCCACGGAAGGACCTTCGGCTCAATGTCGGCTACCGCTCAGGATAAAATTCACGGGGGATTCGGACCGATAGTTCCCGGTTTTATCTATGCGCCATATAACGACAGAAAAGCGATTCGAAAAATATTAAAGAGCGATAAACATATAGCCGCAGTAATGCTGGAGCTTATACAGGGCGAAAGCGGAATCAATGTGGCAGATGCGGACTTTATAAGAGAGATTTTCGAAACATGCAACCAGAAGGGAATACTAACGATTGTTGATGAGGTACAGACCGGTATTGGAAGAACAGGAACAGCCTATGTCCATCAGCACTTCAATGTAACACCCGATATTCTCACCCTTGCCAAGGGACTGGGAGGAGGAGTGCCAATAGGCGCGATTCACGCGAAGAATTTTCTCGCGGAACATCTCCCATATGGAACTCACGGCACAACATTCGGCGGGAACCATCTGGCTTGCGCCGCCGCATCTGCCGTGCTGAATGAAATTAAAAAGAAACAATTTTTAAACACGATAAATGCGTCATCAGCATATGCCTTTGACAGACTGAAAAAAATAAAACAGAAAACCGGATACATAAAAAGCTTGCGAGGTCTCGGGCTTCACATAGGAGTTGAGATAGCCGAAGAGTGTAAACATCTGGTAAAAGAAGCTCTCGAAGAGAAACTGGTAATTAACTGTGCAGCTGGAAATGTTATAAGAATAATGCCCCCTCTTAATATAGACATAAAAACCCTTGAAGAGGGAATGGATATTTTTGAAAAATTAATTTTAAAGAATGGAGAGCTATATGAAAATTCCCCGAATAAGCACTGAGGATTTCCTAACACTTGGCGATCTTTCGAGAGAGGATATATTCAGACTCTTCGAATGTTCCGCGGCTCTCAAAAAAGATGTAAAGAAAGGAAAATTTGAGAAAGTCCTGGAGAACAAAACTCTTGCGATGATATTCGAGAAAAACTCAACGCGTACAAGGGTCTCCTTTGAAACAGGGATGCTGCAGCTTGGCGGACACGCGCTCTTCCTCAGCAGCAACGAAATCCAGCTGGGACGGGGAGAAACCATCGCCGATACCGCACGTGTACTTTCGCGTTACAATGACGGAATAATGATACGGACCTTCGGTCATAACAAGGTTGTGGAGCTTGCAGAATATGCGGACATTCCAGTCGTAAACGGATTAACAGACACATATCATCCATGTCAGGCCCTTGCCGACTACTTCACAATCTTCGAAAGAGAGAAGGATATCGCAAAAGTAAAAGTGACATATATCGGAGACGGAAACAATGTTGCAAACTCTCTCCTCATCGGAGCGGCAATACTTGGAACCGACATTACAATAGCCTGCCCGAAAAAGTTTGAGCCCGAAATGGCTGTGCTTGAAAAAGCATACAAGCTCGCAGCAAACTCCTACTCCAAAATCGTTATCACAAATGATGTGGATAAAGCCGTGGAAGGAGCAGATTATATCTACACCGACGTATGGGTAAGTATGGGACAGGAGAAAGACGCGGCCAAAAAGAAAAAACCCTTTTTAAATTATCAGGTAAACATGGACCTTATTAAAAAAACCGGAAAAGACACCATGGTGCTCCACTGCCTCCCGGCGCACAGAGGTGAAGAGATAACAGATGAAGTTATGGATGGAAGACACTCAATAGTATTCGACCAGGCTGAAAACAGATTACACTGCCAGAAAGCAGTACTCTGTGCATTGATGGGGAGATAAAAATACCCTCCCGCTCTGTCGCAGGCGACATCTCCCCCTTGATAAAAAGGGGGAGACTGATAATGTTTAAAAACAATAAGGGTTGCCAATTGCCTTTTACTTTTTCTTCGCCTTCCCCTTCTCATCAAGGGGAAGGTGGCACGAAGTGACGGATGTGGAGGAAAGTTGAAGCTAAAAAATATTCCTAATAGAGATTATAATATTCCAAACAAATGAGGTACTCATAAATGAAAAAAATAAAAAAAGTTGTACTTGCATACTCGGGAGGACTGGACACTTCAATCATTCTTAAATGGCTTCGCGAGACTTACGACTGCGAAGTAATCGCCTATGCAGCAGACATAGGCCAAGAGGAGGAGCTTAACGGCATTCCGGAGAAAGCGAAAAAAACCGGCGCAAGCAAATGCTACATCGAAGACCTTACCGAGGAGTTTGTAAAAGATTACGTATTCCAGGCAATTAAAGCTAACGCAATCTACGAAGACAGATATCTTCTCGGAACATCACTTGCCCGTCCCGTAATCGCCAAGCGTCAGATCGAAATCGCAAGAAGAGAGAAAGCCGATGCCGTATGTCACGGAGCAACAGGTAAAGGGAATGATCAGGTACGATTCGAAATGGCATTTAAATCTCTCGCGCCTGATCTTGAGATAATTGCTCCATGGAGAATATGGGATCTCGACTCAAGAACTAAACTTTTTGATTACGCCGAGAAACACAACATCCCCCTCCCCATAACAAAAGATAAGCCCTACAGCATGGACAGAAATATACTTCACATTTCATACGAAGGCGGTATTCTCGAAAACCCGTACCGAGAACCAGATGAGAGCATGTTCCTCCTTACTAAATCTCCCGAGAACGCACCGGACAAACCTCTATATATTGAAATCGAATTCAAGAAAGGGGAGCCTGTTGCAATCGACGGCAAAAAACTTAAACCTGTCGAACTGATGAAGAGACTGAATAAAATTGCCGGTGAAAACGGCATCGGACGTGTAGATATAGTTGAGAACAGACTTGTGGGAATCAAATCACGCGGAGTATACGAAACACCGGCTGGAACAGTGCTCATGATCGCCCACCGCGATCTTGAGTCTATTACTCTTGACCGTGATACTCAGCACTTCAAAGACGATCTCGCGAACGAATATTCACGTCTGATTTATAACGGATTATGGTTCAGCAGAAAACGTGAAGCTCTTGACGCGATGATCAACAAAACCCAGGAGTATGTAAACGGTGTTGTCAGGATGAAACTCTACAAGGGAAACTGTACACTCGTGGGCCGCAAATCGGACGATACTCTTTACGAACCCGATATTGCAACATTCGATGCGGGAACACTTTACGACCAGAAAGATGCAACGGGATTCCTTAACATCTACGGTCTTCCGCTCAAAGTTGAATCGATGCTTAGAAATAAAAAGAAAACAACAGCAGCAAAGAAAAAGTAATTCTATATATATCGCCGCCGCCTTCGTCGGCGGCGATAATCGATACTATTTGACTTTCGAAAAATTAAGGAACAATTATTAAAAAAAGTTTTCGACAAGAGAGGGATATTTATGAACGCAAAAATAACAACCGCATTAATACTGTTATCTCTGATCATCTTATCCTGCGGAGACTCACAGGTCAGCACTATTGAATTCTTTAACAAAAAAAATTCGCTCAACATCAAATCTCATGAAGTTGAAAAACCTTTTGATGAAAGCACAATCGTTGAAGGTGAAATTGTATATGTACCAGTTTATTCCAGCGTCTACTTTAAAGACAGCACCAGTCTTTACAATCTCACTGCTACTCTAAACATAAGAAACATCGACCGTACAGGAAATCTCTATCTCCGGGAGATAGACTATTATAATTCCAAGGGGGAGCTTGTAAAAAAATTCCTTACAAAAGATCTGATAGTCAAACCTCTTGAAACATTTGATCTTGTAATCTCTGAAAACGATACAACAGGGGGGACGGGAGCATCATTCATTGTCCGATGGGTTTCAAAAAGCAGCATCCAGAATCCGATTATAGAAGCTGTAATGATAAGCACACGGCAGGGTGTGGGACTTTCGTTTATTACAAACGGGAAAGTTATTCAGACTATAGGGAAATGAAAATGACCAATTTTAAATAATGGCGTTAATCTTCTCCACGTCATGAATTTTACCAAGCATAACAATAACGTCATCAACCTCCAGAACCTCCGTAGGCTGGGGATTAAACTTCATCTCGCCATCGGCTTTTTTAATTAGAACTATAATTACGCCATAATCTTTACGAAGATTGCTTTCGATAAGTGTCTTACCGATATAATGGGATTTAGGGCTGATTTTAGCCTCTTCCATTCGAAGACCGAGTTTGTCATCCATTGTGGCAATATCAATAAAATCTACAACAGTAGGCCGGATAAGCATCTGAGCCATTCTCTGCCCTCCGATAAGATAGGGCGAAACAACTTTATCGGCACCGGCACTGGTTAGCTTCTTCTCGTTCTTCGCGTCTGAAGCCCTGGACATTATATATATATCAGGATGAAGCATCCGCGCTGTGAGAGTTATAAAGACATTATCCGCATCTGACATTACAGCTGTAACAAGACCCTTGGCTTTCATAATTCCGGCCTTAAGAAGTGTACTTTCGTCGGAAGCATCAAGCAGAAGATATGTAATAGACAAGGACTCAAGTTCCGGAACACGTTTTGTATCGTTTTCCAGCACTATAACTTTTTCACCATTTTTGAGCAGCTCCTTAGTAATAAGTTTCCCTATCCTTCCAAAACCGCATACAATAAAGTGATTTTTAAGTACTGATATTTTTTTTGCCACTTTCTTTCTCCCGAATCGTTCACTAATTTCACCCTCTATCAGCATCCTGATAAAAGTACCAAGGGTATAACCGGCAATAGTTATTCCGAATACAATGATGAACATTGTTATAATCCGCCCCTTCCCGGAAAGGGGCTGAACTTCGCCAAAACCTACAGAACTTATTGTAATTGCTGTCATAAATATAGAATCGGAAAGGGACATCCCCTCTATATAATGATAGGCAAGAACACCTGAAAGACAGGTTAATAAAAACAGGTAAAATGCCGATCTTAATTTTCGCAAGACTGTATCCCTTTTAATTTATTCAAAAAGATTCTTTACTCAAAACAAAGACTTAAATCAATTAGCGTATTTATACGAATGAAATAGAATTCGTCATTTCGAACGTATGTGAGAAATCTTAAATCTAACGTAAGAATTAGATTTCTCAGTCGCTACTGCTTCTTCGAAATGACAAATCATATACTAATTATTTCGTTAGTTGCTATAGATAACAACAATAATCTCCGAATGTAAATAAATTATCAGACCCATTACATTGCAATCAATATTATTTACTTAATATTATTTTTAAACAAAAATAATTCCGGAACTTTTTTAGTTGCCCGATCTACTATGAAGATTTTAATCAGTTATAAATAAAAATTGTTTTCAAATTCGGGGAATTTATTGATGAATAAAAATGCTCTATTCTGCACATTCATTCTGCTCTGCTCATCAATTACCGCGACTCCGGTGAACAATCATCCATGGGAATACTCCCGCACAATCTCTGATGTAAAAATTTTTCAGCGCCCGGGTTCAGCAAAAGGTATTTTTGAATTTCTTGCAATTACAACACTCAACGTTCCTCGGGCTTCCATACAAAAAATGATTATGGATA
>JBBRFT010000133.1:0-9539 GCA_038241375.1 Spirochaetota bacterium | reverse complement strand
CCTCACCCGGTCGGCGCTGAAGCGCGACCACCCTCTCCTGAACTGAGTTCAGGAGAAGGTGAAGAGTTATTCTTAGGCACAGCGCGAAGTGCTGTGTCCCGAAAATAAACTTCTACCTCACAAGAGTGTAAAGAATACTTTAAAAATTCCCATATATAACCCTCTCCCGGCATCCGTCCGGGAGAGGGTGGCCGGCCAAAGGCACGGCCGGGTGAGGCGCCACTGTGTGAGCTACGGCTGATAAGTAATTGCATTATAAACGGTAATTTATTATCTATTTTTATTGACAAAAAGCACGATTTTTAAAGTCTTTTAGTAATGTTTAAGCAGGTCATATTTAATATGATTTAAGCAGAAATTGAGTAGAAATAGGGGTAAAATTCACAAAACCTCCTGCAAGGATGACATTTAGAATTAACTACATATAAAAGGATGGATTATCAGTGCCGAAAAGAGAAGATATCAAGAAAATACTTATTATAGGTTCCGGACCAATTGTTATAGGACAGGCATGCGAGTTTGATTATTCCGGTTCACAGGCGTGTAAATCTCTCAAGGAAGAGGGATATGAAGTAGTACTGGTAAATTCAAATCCCGCGACAATTATGACCGATCCTGAACTTGCCGACAGGACATATATCGAACCTATTGATCCCGATGTCGTTGCCAGAATTATTGAAATTGAAAGACCCGACGCTATTCTGCCTACGGTTGGGGGTCAGACCGCGCTCAATATTACAATGAAACTTGCCGAAATGGGGATATTGGAAAAGTTCAATGTTGAGCTTATCGGTGCCAATATCGAGTCTATAAAAAAGGCTGAAGACAGGGATCTGTTTAAAAAAGCGATGATAAAAATCGGACTTGATGTTCCCGAGTCGGGGCTTGTCTCCACGGTTGAAGAAGCGCTTGAAATTCTGAACAGAATTAAACTTCCGATAGTTATCAGACCGGCTTTCACACTTGGCGGAACCGGCGGTAATATTGTTTATAACAGAGAGGAGTTTGTTGAACTTGTAAAAAAAGGTCTCGATGAATCTCCCATCAACCAGGTGCTCCTTGAGGAATCTGTCATAGGATGGAAGGAGTTTGAACTTGAAGTGATGAGGGATAAAAAAGACAACGTTGTGATTGTCTGTTCCATAGAAAATTTTGATCCCATGGGAGTTCACACAGGTGACTCGATAACCGTCGCTCCTCAGCAGACTCTTACAGATCGTGAATATCAGAATCTCCGTAATATGGGGATAAAAATAATAAGAGAGATCGGTGTTGATACCGGCGGATCTAATATACAGTTTGCCATAAATCCCGAAACGGGCCGTGTAATAATTATAGAGATGAATCCCCGTGTAAGCAGAAGTTCAGCTCTTGCATCAAAGGCCACGGGGTTTCCTATCGCGAAAATTGCGGCCAAGCTCGCAGTTGGTCTTACACTTGATGAAATTTCAAATGATATTACAAGGGAGACACCGGCATCTTTTGAACCTACAATTGACTATGTTGTAGTAAAAGCTCCAAGATGGGCCTTTGAAAAATTTGACGGGGCCGATCGGAGACTGGGCATTCAGATGAAATCTGTGGGTGAGTCAATGTCCATGGGGCGGACTTTTAAAGAATCTTTCCAGAAGGCTCTAAGATCGCTTGAAATTGACAGGGCAGGTTTCGGTTCAGATGGAAACCTTAAACTCTCATCCTATCTTTCGTCATTAAGTGTAGAAGAGCGTGATATTGTTTTTGAAAGAGAGTTTATCGCTCCGAAAGAGGATCGAGTGTTTTATGTGCATGAGGCTCTTAAGTGCGGGAAGAGTGTTGAATGGATATGCAGACTTTCGGGTATAGATCCATGGTTTATGAATCAGTTGAAGGAGCTTGTTGACGAGGAGAATATTTACGAAGAAGAGTGTGCGAAAACAGGAGTAAATCCTGAATCTGTAAAGAGAATGAAGAGTCTGGGATTTTCAGACAGACAGCTGGGCTTTATGGCTAACAGATCTCTCATTGAAGATCTTTACGGCAAGGGACCGCTTTTTCAGAAAAAATATTCAATGTCACTCCGACATTCTGAAACTGAAATAAGAAATCTTAGGAAAGAGAATAATATAGTCCCCGGCTTCCGTGTTGTTGATACCTGCGGCGGGGAGTTTGAGGCTTATACTCCATACTACTACTCCTCATATGACGGAGAGAATGAATCTTTCCGAACGGACCGTAAAAAAATAATGATACTCGGCGGTGGACCCAACAGGATAGGACAGGGGATAGAGTTTGACTACTGCTGCTGTCATGCGGCATTCGCGCTTGAGGATGAAGGGGTCGAGTCAATCATGGTTAACTCCAACCCCGAGACTGTATCAACAGATTATGATACATCGGACAGGCTTTATTTCGAACCTCTGACTTTAGAGGATATAATGCATATTTATGATAATGAACAACCGGATGGAGTTATCGTGCAGTTCGGCGGACAGACTCCGCTTAGACTCGCGAAAGCGCTTGAAGAGAACGGTGTTAAAATAATCGGGACATCTCCCGATTCCATAGACAGGGCCGAAGACAGAGAGCGTTTCTCCAATGTTGTAGATAAACTTAAACTGAGACAGCCGGAAAATGGGATAGCCTTTAACGAGGAGGATGCGGTCAAAATCGCGAGTCACATCGGTTACCCGGTTCTTGCAAGACCGTCATATGTTCTAGGCGGAAGAGCCATGGCTATAATATTCGATGAAGCAAGTCTTCATAACTACATAAATACAGCGGTTGAATTATCTCCCGAACATCCAATACTTGTAGACAAGTTTCTTGAGGATGCCGTTGAGGTTGATGTAGACGCGATCTGTGATGGTGAGGATGTATATATCGGCGCGATAATGGAACACGTTGAAGAGGCGGGTATTCACTCCGGTGACTCTGCATGTATTATGCCGCCAATAACAATATCTGAAGATCTCCAAAATCAGATAATTGAGACAACAAAGAAGCTTGCGATTGAGCTTAATGTAATAGGGCTTCTTAACATACAGTTTGCAATTAAAGATGATGAGCTTTTTATAATTGAGGTTAATCCCCGGGCTTCGAGGACCGTTCCTTTTGTGTCGAAGACTACCGGCGTATCTCTGGCGAAGATGGCCGTTAAGGTTATGCTCGGTAAAAAACTTAAGGATCTTGGGCTGATTGAAATGAAGAAATTTCCCTTCGTTAGTGTTAAAGAGGCGGTTCTTCCATTTAATAAGTTCCCCGGAGTTGATATTCTTCTTTCGCCTGAAATGAAATCCACTGGAGAAGTTATGGGTATATCTTATAACTTCGGTGAATCATACTTCAAGGCGGAACTTGCGGCTGGAGACAGGCTCCCTGTTTCCGGGACTGTTTTTCTCAGCATCAATGATATTCACAAGGGTCAGCTTCTCGATGAAGTCCGGGCTCTGCATGAGGCGGGATTTAAACTTCTCGCGACACGGGGAACTGCAAAGTTTTACAATGAACATAATATTCCCTGCGAAATGGTATATAAAGTAAATGAGGGCCGGCCGAATGTTGTAGATAGAATCAAAGACCTTGATATAGATTTTGTAATAAATACACCTCTTGGTAAAGTTACCAGGGATGACGCATACTCGATCCGTCAGGCTGCGACAAGATATCATGTCCCGACTGTTACCACAATGTCGGCAGCTAAGGCGGCTATCAACGGATTGTTATATGTGAAGAAAAACCGTGAGCTTTCAGTCAAGCCGATACAGGAATACTACAAAGAGGTGAAATAGATGACTGATGAAAAAAAAATTCTAAGCAGAGATGAAATAGAAAAAATTATTATCGAATCATCTGGGGCAATTTTTAAAGATATTGAAGATCCGGATCAGTTTGCAATTGTAGGTATTCATACTCGTGGCGTGGAGTTGGCCGATAGAATAAGAAAAGAGATAGAAAAATTATCGGGCAGAGAGATCAAACATGGAACTCTTGATATTTCATTTTACCGCGATGACCTTACTACAAGAGGGAAACTCCCGGTTCTTAAAGAGACTCTAATAGAATTCAACATCAATAAGAAGCATATACTCATTGTTGATGATGTACTCTTCTCGGGCCGGACAACAAAGGCGGCACTTGAAACACTTACAGCTTTCGGCAGACCCCTCTCTATAAAACTTTTTGTCCTTATAGACCGGGGAGGACGCGAACTTCCGATTCAGCCTGATTACTGCGGATTTAAAATTGAAACAGCTCATGAGGATCAGGTGAAAGTGAAGTTGTCTGTAACAGATGAAGTTGAAGACGCTGTTTATATTTTAAGCGGGAAGGCCTCCTGAATCATCAGAGGTCTAACATTACCATCATTTTTATGCGGATAAAAAACCTCCAGGGAAGGCCCCCTAAATCCCCCGGAGGGGGTTTAGGGGTTGGGCAGGGGGGGATTTTTTAATCTTCATATTCGATGTTAAATAATTTTAAGTTGGTGTAATAAATGAAAGATCTTGTAATTATAGGCGGCGGTCCCGCGGGGCTTACTGCGGGAATCTACGGGATGCGTGCAGGGCTTGATCTTGTAATTGTAGAAAAGTTTTCACCCGGCGGACAGGTCATAAATTCGTATGAGATTGAAAACTATCCCGGATTTGCAGAACCTGTAGAGGGCTGGAAACTCATGTCGAGCATGGAAGAGCAGACAAGAAGACTCGGTGCCGAAATTATATCTGCTGAAGTGGTCTCCATAAAAAAAGACGCGGGAGTTTTTACTGTAGGTCTTGCAGACGGGGAGATTCAGGCGCGAAGTGTAATAATTGCTGCCGGCGCATTCAATAGACGTCTTAATGTTCCGGGAGAGAAAGAGTATGTGGGCCGCGGTGTATCTTACTGTGCAACATGCGACGGGGCATTTTTTAAAGATAAAATTACTGTAGTCGCAGGGGGCGGTGACGTCGCGCTTGAAGAGGCTTTTTTCCTCACAAGGTTTGCAAGCAAAGTATACCTGATTCACAGAAGAGAACACTTTCGCGGAGCAGACATATTACAGAAGAGAGTCCTCGGGAATGAAAAGATAGTGCCGGTACTCTGTACTAATATTGAATCGGTAAATGGTGATACAACGGTTAATTCTGTTACTCTTAAAAATATCGTGAGTGGCGAAATCAGCAGACTCGATACTGACGGAGTGTTTATATTTATCGGATACGATCCTAATAGTTCATTTGTCGATAAAGAGCTTCTCAACGAACAGAGAGAGGTAATTGTTGATATGAACATGCAAACAGGGGTCGAAGGCCTTTTCGCCGCGGGAGATATTCGAAGCGGATCGAAGAGACAGATCGTAATGGCTGCTGCCGACGGCGCCACGGCAGTGCTTGGCGCCTATGAATATCTTACCGGTAATTACTGCTCGTAATTACCGGCAATAAATGGAGAAAATAGTGAATAGAATAATAAGAGAAATTCAGATTTGTATACTAGTTATATTGATGACATCTGCTGTTTCGTGCGGCGGCGAAAAATATAAAGATATAAAAGAATTTATAAGTGAAGTGGTAGCGGCTCAGGATGAATTCTTATCGCATATAGAATCATCTGTTCAGGCCGAAGACGCTGTCTCTGCTGTTCAGATATTCGGAGACAGGCTGGTTAAGCTCTCTGAGAAGAGTCGGGAGATAAAGAAAAAATATCCCGATATAGATCAGTGGGCTGAGAGTCCCCCTGCCGATCTTAAAGAAGATCTTGCAAAGCTTGATAATACGGGGAGTAAATTTGAACAGGTTTTCTTTAAAGAGAACGTAAAAAGATTAATAAAAGATAAAAAAGTTCAGACTGCATTTATTGAGCTGAGTAGAAAAATGGAATCTGTTAAGTTCTTTCAGTAGATGTAAGCGGCCTAAAGCAAAATTCCTAGAAGCACTTTTTGTAAAATCTCTCAAGAGCGGACTTAACCAGTCCGCTTATTTTATTAAGCCGATGTTCATCAATTATCATCTTTTCAAGATTGAAATAGTTTTCATTTAAAAACAGCGATCTCGATATTGAGAGACTCAGGACAGGTATCCCTGATATACTGTAATTTTTCATTATGGATCCTCTGCTGTCATGATCAGATACTCTGAAAATATCAGAAACAGTTTCACCCTCTTTAGATAAACTCTTCGCCGTTGAAGAGGCAAGCTCCATTGCCATATCAGGAGTCGCTGTCTGCTTTACTCCCGAGTCTGTATCGACAGTATAACCGGTAATTACCAGAGGTCTTGGTTTCCCTTTGTCCGGGGCGTTTGCCGGGCCCACGGGCATATGCGTGTGGCATTCTATTATTGCTCTGAATTTGAAATCTTTAATCGAATTTCTTATCGACTCATGGAAGGGGAAATAGTATCTGTTCAGTATATTTGAAATGGCAATATCATCGGGGTAGCAATCTATTCTGAAAACATCCCGGTTCATTGAAGTTTTGGATTTAATCACACCGTCACTTGTTATAGGGAATAGCTGCTTATATTCTCTATCGGTATCGACAAAAATTTTAGATACCGGAGTGGATATTACTTTCTGAATTGAGTCGTGTATAGAGAATATCGCTCCGGCGCCCGCATCCGCTTCAAAAAAAATATTCAGCGGGCTCAGATTTTCATATCCGAATAACTCTTCCGGGATGTTAAGTCCGCCGTGGGGTATTATAATAAGAAATGGGAGTTTCTCTGTCATATACTCTCTACTAGTTATTAATCACAGAAGGCGATGGTGAATTTATAAAACTCCCCTGTGAATAGTCAATCCCATATTCATTAACAGTGTTTAAAATGAACTCATTATCTACAAACTCGGCAATAGTTTTGACATTCAGCTCCCTGCAGAGAGCCGCGATGTTCTTCACAATAATTTTTGTTACCGGATCTGAATCAATTTTCTGTATCAGTGAACCGTCAAATTTTACAAAGTCTATATGCAGTTTGGTTAAGTGCGAAAAATTAGAGTAACCGGTTCCGAAGTCATCAATGGCGAAGGTATATCCGGTATTTCTGCATCTATTGATAAATTCTCCCACATAGCCGTAATTATCAAATCTTTCAGATTCAACAATTTCGAGTATGATGCGTTTATAACACCATGGATGGCTTTTCATCATCTCTTCAAGATATGGCGGAAAGTCAGGATTGTAAATGTCCTCGGCGGAGATGTTGATAGAAAAAGAGAATGTATTATGCTCCATGTAGTCGAAAACCTTCTGTATCATAATTTTTGTAAGTTCATGATACAGGTTTGTCTTTTTCGCCACTTCCAGATATTTACCCGGCAGTCCGGGATTACCATCGGAATCAATTATCCGCAGGAGAGATTCGTACTTGTCGATTTTACCATTTCTGTTGTTTATTATAGCCTGGAAGTATGGAATAACTCGATCGTTGAGAAGAGCATTGTTCAGCTCCGTAAGTACTTTTACATTGTTGATATATCTTACACGGTCTTTATCATCGTCATTGTAAACATGAAAAAGGAGCTTCTTACTTATGGCGTGATGAAGTGCAATATTGGCCTGTGAAATAAGTCCGTCACTGCCGTCGAGGTATGGAGCTATTCCGACAAAGGGGTTGAGTGGGATATGCGTTTCCTGATGAATATACTTTTCTTCAGACATGTGAGCTGTCAGATCAGATGCTATCTGTTTCAGTTTGTTTAACACCTTATCGCCAGTCTCGTTTATTTCAGGTACAAAGGCAAACTCGTTGCTTGTGAGATTGTATGCTTTGACTTTAATCGTGGAACTGAAAAGATTTATTCTTTTCCCTATAAATTTGAGAAAATCATCACCCAGTGAGTAGCCGAAAAAAGTATTAATATCATTAAAGTTCTCTATTCTTAGAATAAGAAGAGAAGGGTAAATTTTATGAGAGATATCTTCAATAAGCATTTTTCTGTTTGGAAGTCCGCTTGTATTGTCATAATAAAGCTGGCGAAGGATAAGCTTTTCAATACTTGAATGCCGCAGTTCGGCATAGTAAGAGAAAATAGAAATGCAAACATAAACTATAAATGTTACCGCAAGATTTGAAATCTGATAGCCTGTCTGTATAACCCCTGAATATGTTAAGGCAATTGCAGTTAAAAAAAATAAACCTGAAACAGCATTCCATATTGTTCCTGTTTTTTTCCCGGAAAGATTATATGTAATAACCGGGAATATCAGAAGAATAAGATATTCGTTAAAACCGGGATCTGCTGATATCATTGAGACCCAGAGCGAAATAATGAACATCACAAAGATTATGAACCGGAATAAGCCCTGCTTCGGGAAATACTTATACAGAAAGAATAATGTAATGAAAACAGATGAGTACAGGAAGTGGAACAGGCTAATCAGGTCGTAACCGGATACTGCCCGCACAGCGTATATCAGAACCGTAAGTGTTAATCCGAGAAGAAGTGTAAATGGAATAAAACCGTCCCGGACTATAATATCATAAATTACAATATCATGTCTGGGGTCAATTATGAAATCTCCCATCATCCTTTTTTTTAAATTTTTAGTAATCATTAAGCTCTCTTTTATATTTATACCGGTTCTATTTATAAATAGTTCCGGCAGTATTTTAATTGTAATATTATGTGAACTTCACAAGTCTACTTGTGTTTTATATTTGTAAATTAACGAGTATACTTGTAAGATAAAAATTTTTTTACAAACTGAAAATATATATAACAGCTGGAAGCAGATTTTTCAAGAACACTGCTCCTGGCACTGTGCATGTAATTAAGCTGTAGCCATGACTGTTCTTGTTCTGATGGCTGACTTCTCCGGCTTTAAACTTTTTTTTAAAGATAGATTTTCTCAGACTCAAAATTATCTGCGGGAGTATCTGACGTTGAGTTTACTTCTATTCCTCTTTTAATGCTGACGATGGAATAGTGCCCGGCATTAAGATTATCCCTTATATATTTCAGCGCTCCGGTGAAATCAAAATCACCGCAACTGAAAAGATCAACAGCTGCGAACTGATGCTCCGGCCATGTATGAATTGCCAGATGAGATTCCGCTATAACAATAATTCCGCTTACACCCTGAGGCGAGAATTTATGGAAGAAGGGTCTTATAATTGTTGCATTGGAAACTTCAACAGCCGTTGTCATAATACCTGAAATTTTATTCTCATCATTAAGTATTTCACTGCTGCATTTATAAAATTCAGCAAGTAAATGCCTGCCAAGATAGTCCATTTATTTCCCTTTTATAATCTATGCCTGTTACTTAGTATTTTTATCTGCGACTCTGAAAGTCAATTCATTTTTTGGAGTACAGCGTTAAGCGCTGTGCCGGATGGGGGATTCCGGGGGCAACGACCCTGTAATCCCCCATCTCCCGCGTATGCGAAGCATACATGTTCCGGAAAATTAATCTCTTCTGCGTTAAAGAGCTTGACCTGTATCACCGATGCTGTTTTTTCATTACAGCAGTTCAAATATGCTGATTAAATATTCAGAGACGAGGGGAAGATGAATAGTGAAATTTTAAAAAAGATTCTTGAATACCAGAAGAATGAAATAACAGAACATATACTATA
>JBBRFT010000132.1:0-9544 GCA_038241375.1 Spirochaetota bacterium | reverse complement strand
AATCATCCTTAACATATCGCTCAGATTCTTTATCAAACTTTAAAAGAATATCAGTTGAGAAAGGATCTGCATTTTCAGAATAATTTATATCTTTTATCACATAACCGGTAGTGCCATCGGGCATCGTCCTCTTTACCGCGTTATGAAGAGAAGAGGCAGGAAGATCAGTAATAACCATAACATCAGCGGCATTACGCGACGGTGCCATAAACTGAGTTATAAACAGAAGAATTATAATTAATTTTATACGGGTAGTTTTCATAAATACATTATCGGCATAAATCCCTTCAGGATTCAATTTTTCCTATTTTAAAAACTCTCTTTTCATGCCTGCCACCCTCAAATTCCGTTTTAAACCATACTTCGGCAATTCTCACAGCAAGGTCTTCACCTATTACGCGTGCACCGAGAGCAAGAACATTGGCATCATTGTGTTTCCTCGACATCTCCGCCATAAATTCATTAAAACAGAGAGCGGCCCTTATCCCCTTTACTTTGTTTGCCGCAATTGAAATCCCTATTCCTGTTCCGCATATGACAATCCCTTTTTCGGCTTCGCCAGACACAACTTTTTCTCCCGCAAGAAGAGCATAATCGGGATAATCACATGAATCTTCGGTATGTGTTCCCACATCTATAAATTCATGTTCAGCAAAATGTTTTTTAAGTATATTCTTTAATCTGAGTCCCGCATGGTCAGAGGCTATTGCAATTTTCATAAAACCTTCCATTCAAAAATATATCCATATAACAGAAAATAAAAGACAATAAGAAAAACAACTGTTTTTCTTATCTATTTTTTCCAAATTCTTCAGAACAGCACCTTTTTTTAAGAACACATCTCTTTGCGGTATGCAAAAACGGGGGATTGCGGGGAGAGCCTTTATAATCCCCCATTTTAAGCATATGCGATACATGCGAAGACCCTACAACATATCAGTATCTTTATATAATTTTTGTAATAACATGATAATTCGTTCTTGTTTCAATTTCCCGAATACCGCTGCTTTTTATATATAACCGAACTTGATTTTTTTAAATATTGTAATTACTTTCATATTACAATATTCACAAATTAATCGTCTGTCAAAACGGGTATAAGAATATGTTTGGATATAAGATTACATTTGATAACAGTAAATGGTTTTTTCTGCTGGGTATTCTATTTGTTATTATCTCTATACTTTTTTTTCTTTCATACAAAGAGGTTAAACGTAATACCATAATTGAATTCAACAAACAGCAGATGATCCTTGCGGAACAGGCCGAAGCCGGAATAAGAGAATTTTTCAGCAATCTGACAAGCGAATTTGAATTTCTGGTAAACATGAAAGATGTATCGTCACTTAATGAAAACGGTAAAAGAATGCTTATAAATTACCTGAATAAGAAAAGCCCGGTACTAAGCTCTATTTCAAGGATAGATTCAACCGGCAGACTCATATGGCTGACACCTTATAACAAAAAACTAATAGGAACAGATATTTCATATCAGAAACATATAAAGTATCTGCTTGAGAATAAAACTCCCACGCTAAGCGATGTATTTATTGCGGTTCAGGGATACAGAGCTATCGCTTTTCATTATCCGATATTCATAAATGGCAGATTTCAAGGCAGTATCGCTTTACTGATCAATTTTGAATACATATCAAAAAAGTATCTTGAAAATATAGCCATAGGTGATTCCGGTTACGCATGGATGTTAAGCAGAGACGGAGTGATGATATACGATCCGGTTCCAGGAATATCAGGAGCTTCAATATATGAAACCTTGAAAGATTATCCTGAGGTTATAACAATTTCAGAATCAATGATGAAAGGGGAGAAAGGAACTTCCACTTACAGATACGACCGTCTCAAAGACAGACAGATAGATCTTACAATAAAACACGCAGCCTACACTCCCGTGAGCATTATGAATACCCATTGGTCCATTGCAGTAGCAACACCTGAAGACCATATAGTTTCAAACATAAATGGATTCAGGAATAAATCTATAGTGATAATTATTCTTTTCCTGGTCACAGGAATTGTGTTCATATTTTTCGCCAATAGAAACATTGTTCTTTCAAATGAAATAAAAAGCAGTAAAAAAAATGAAGCCTTGCTCAAAGCACAGGAGGAAAATCTACGGATAACGCTTAATTCAATCGGTGATGCAGTTATCGCCACAGATAAAAACGGAATGATAGCAAGAATGAACCCTGCCGCAGAGAAGATAACCGGTTGGGATTTCAGCAAAGCCCGGGATAGAAATATAACCGACATTTTCAGCACCGTTGACCGGCTGCGGGGAGTTAAATGCGACAGCCCCCTTGAACAGGTCATTAGAGAAAAGAAACAGATAGACCTTCCTACCGAAATAAATCTCATACAAAAAGAGGGGGGAGTTGTTGAGATATCAGGAAGCTTTGCCCCTATATATGATTCATCTGAAAAAATTGTAGGCTCCATTCTGGTATTCAGAGATATCACCGAAAAAAACAGGATATCAGAACAACTCCACCAGGCACAGAAAATGGACATAGTCGGACAGCTTGCAGGTGGTGTAGCTCATGATTTCAACAATATGCTCAGTGGGATTATGGGTAGCGCCGAACTTCTCAGCCACGAGGCCGGCGACAACCCGAGACTTAAAAAGTATATAGATCTTATTATTGAAAGCGCGAAACGATCGGCCAACCTGACATCCCAGCTTCTGGCTTTTTCAAGAAAAGGGAAAATAATAACAACACCAGTGAATATTCATGAATTGATAATAGCCGCAATTGACCTGCTGGAGAGAAGTATTGATAAAAAAATTTCAATCAATACATTACTTTCGGCAGTGAGCCCCTATACCGATGGTGATCCGGCTCTTCTTCAGAATGCAATTCTTAATCTATCGATTAATGCAAGAGACGCTATGCCTCAGGGCGGAAATTTAACAATTTCTACATCAGATGTGTTCCTTGACCAGGAAACAATAAACCAGAATTCATTTAATGCCCAAGCCGGATCTTATTTGCAAATAGATGTTTCTGATACCGGGATCGGCATCCCGAAAGAGACAATCCGTAAAATCTTTGATCCTTTTTTTACAACAAAGCCTGCGGGAAAAGGAACAGGCTTAGGGCTTTCCGGAGTATATGGAACAGTGAGTGATCATAAGGGTATAGTTACCGTTTACAGCGAACCGGGATCAGGTACAATTTTTAAAATATATCTCCCCCGCAGTGGAAAGGCTCCGGATAAAAAAGATAAGAGTGAAATTCTGATTAAAAAAGGTTCCGGCTGCATTCTTGTAATCGATGATGAATCAATCGTACGGAATACTGCACAAGGGATATTATCAGCCGCCGGTTATGATGTAATTCTTGCGGAAGACGGAATAACCGGTTCTGAAATATATAAATCAGAGATGAACCGGATATCACTTGTTATTATAGATATGGTAATGCCCCGAATAAGCGGAAAAGAGACTTTTGAACGATTAAAGTTGATCAATCCTGAAGTCAAAGTTTTGTTCGCATCAGGTTTTAATAATGAAGGTTCAATACAGAATATTCTAAAACACGGAGCAAAGGGATTCATTCAGAAACCTTATATGATTTCAGATTTTACAAAACTAATTGATGATGTAATCCGCTTATAAAAATATGCATCTTAATTTCTATTAAAAGGTTCATTCTGCTCTCTTATTTCTAACTTCACACCTGCTGCCGCCATTCGCGACGTTCTCGTCAATCTGCAGTTCCCCACCTTATGCTATATGAAAGTCAAAAATAGCAAATCACTTTAAAGAAATAAAAAAGACTATACAAACAGAATAAAAAATGATAATTATTCACAGTAGTAATTCGTCACCTTTTTTATAATAGAAAATGAACTTTTATCCCTGCCGCCGAAGGCGGCGAGGGGGATATTTAATTGTTTATTTTACAGTGTGCCTTATTAAATTAACATAGGATTTCTATTGATTTTTAAAGTTTAAAATTCAGGGTACTACTTAAAAACCAGAGATAAAATTTCGCAGCTTACTTATGAGTTACAAATACAGAAAAATTATAAATATACGATTTAATTAATCTGAATAAGTTATAAATCCTGTTACCATAGCATAATTAATTCTGGAGTTTGTTGATGAAATCTTTTCAAAAAATAAGGCTAAATAATCTTCAACTCAGAACACGTGTTATGCTTGTTCTGTTTATTCTGATATCATCAATCTGTATCGGGATTACGGTTCTTTCATATTTCACACTAAAAAAACAGCTCTTTACCGAGCTTAAGGAAAGATTAAAAAACATCTCCTACACCGGATCTTTCATTATAGACCGCAAAGCTCTCACAGGACTCATTCTTCAAATTTCGCCCGATTATGATTACAGCAAAATTACAGCAGAGGGTATTAATCCGGTACCGGAAGAAAAGCTCTCTCTAATCGAAAAAAGTGAAGATTTCCTGAGGGTATGCGCCGATCTGAATATAATTCGTGATACCCAGCCTGATCTTCTTCTTTATGCATATATACTTATTCCGACAGAGAATCCGGGGATGTTACGTTTTGTAGCGGACGCCGATGCTCCGTCACTTCTTGAAGAAGCCCTTAAATCGGGCGAAACTCTTGATGAAATTACGCGTTTCGGAAAACTCTATGAATCATCTGCCGACTCTATTATGGCCAAAGCAGTTGGTGAACGGATAAACCTGGTAGAGAAAGATTTCACATACGATGAAGAGGGTAAATCAAATATCTTTTCGGGATATGCCCCCATAATGAATGATGATAAATTTCTAGGTATTCTTGGACTTGACATATCAGATAAAAATGCTGATAAACAACTAAAAAAAGCACTTCTGATATATATTCTTATATCAATAGCAGCTGTGCTTTCATCTATCATAGTATCACTCCTGATCAACAAAATGATAAGTCAGCCCTTAACACATCTTGTTTCAAATCTCCACAAAATGGCAGAAGGTGAAGGCGACCTTACCTCCGAGTTGCCGGTCAACAGCAATGATGAGCTTGGACAGGCTGCAATGGAGTTTAACAGATTTATTGGGAAACTTCAGGAAGCGATCATGAATGTGCAATCTATTACCGCTGAACTTAACAGCGCGACTTCAGATATTACGCTTTCCATTGAATCTCTCTCTGAAAATCTAACAGGACAGTCGGCCCTTGAAAGTGAGGTATCATCAGGTATCGAAGAGGCTAAATCCAGTGTAGATATGCTTGATATGAATAGCAGCCTTGAAAGAAACTGTTTTCTTATTTTATCAAACAGATTGACCGAACTCTCCGCATCAATTGTTGAACTAACCCATGAATCGGGAAAAGCGGAAAAACTAACTGAAACAATTACCGATAAGGTTGCAAGAGGAAAAACTTCTCTCTACTCAACAAGCAGTATAATGAATAACATCAGCACGAGTTCCACCGAGCTTACAGGGATTGCAGGTCTGATAAATGATATTTCAGATCAGATTAATCTTCTTTCACTCAATGCTGCAATTGAATCGGCAAGAGCAGGTGATGCCGGAAGGGGTTTTGCCGTAGTCGCAGATGAAATTTCAAAACTTGCAGATAAAACATCAATGAACGTAAAAGATATCAACCGGATAATACAAGGTAATACACGGCTGATCGGGGAAGGAATGTCAAGTGTAAGCTCTTTGCTAGAACTCTTTAACACTGTAATTGAAGAAGTAGCCTTGATTTCCGGAGTAATTAAACAAATTTACAAGTCAATGCAGAATCAGTCAATTCATAATGAAAATGTTCAAGACGAATCTGAAACGATGAACTTAATAGTTAACGAAACCAAAGAAATAATAATCAAGCATAATGAAGCTGTTAATATAATTGCTGACTCCATAACTTCAATGAACAGGCTCTCGTCTGACAACAGGGATAGAACAGCAATAATAGCCCACTCATCAGAGGAGATATCCGGAATGAGCGCTTCGCTCATGGAACTTATCAATTATTTCAAAGTAACATAATACTTACTTTACTACAATATTAACAAGTTTCCCTGTAACGACAATTACTTTAACAATCTCCTTCCCTGTTACAAGCTCTGAAACTTTATGATCATCAAAGGCCATCTTCTTCATATCATCTTCAGAAATATCAGAAGGAACATTAACCTTTGTTTTTATCTTACCGTTAACCTGAAATACAATTTCTATCTCACCGCGGATGGTAAGAGACTCTATAAACTCCGGCCATTTAACATCAACGAGCATTGTTTTCCCGCCGAAATCCTCCCAGAGCTCTTCTGCGAAATGAGGAACAAATGGATTCATTATAGGAATAAATTTATCAACAACCTCTGAGAAAACCTTCTTCCCTGTATCTGTATAGAGTTCATCTTCATCAATTGCATATAGCGCGTTAGTGAGCTCCATCATCCGTGCAATTGCCGTATTGTACTGCATTCTCTCTTCAATATCATGACTTACATATTTCACTGTCCGGTGAAGCTCAATACGGAGCTTTTTCTGTTCATCACTTAATAGTTCAGGATCGATTGTATACTCCTGAAGATAGAGATCCTTATGCTTCTGCATAAAACGCCACACACGGCTCAAAAATCTATAGCTCCCCTCAACACCCTTATCGGACCAATCGAGATCTTTCACAGGAGGAGATGCAAAAAGCATAAAAAGCCTTACAGTATCGGCACCGAACTTCTTTATAATTTCATCGGGATCTACAACATTCCCTTTTGACTTGCTCATCTTCGCTCCGTCCTTGATTACCATCCCCTGGGTAAGAAGTTTTTTAAACGGTTCGCGGTTTTTTAATAAACCCAGATCATTCAACACCATTGAGAAAAATCTCGCGTAAAGGAGGTGCATTACCGCATGTTCAATACCACCAATATACTGATCAACAGACATCCAGTAGTTGACCTCTTCTTCATCAAAGATCTTATCACTGTGCGGTGATGTATAACGTGCATAGTACCACGATGAGTCAACGAATGTATCCATAGTATCCGTTTCACGACGGGCATCGCCGCCGCATGCGGGACATTTAACATTTGTAAATTCAGGCATTCTTGTAAGAGGAGAGGTTGCATCCCCTTTAAAATCAACCTCTGTAGGGAGCACAACGGGCAGATCCTTCTCCGGAACAGGAACCGTGCCGCACTTATCACAATATATGACCGGGATAGGACATCCCCAATATCTCTGACGTGAGATACCCCAATCTCTTAAACGGTAGTTTATCATCCTCTCGCCAATTCCGTTCTTCTCGGCAAATGCAGCGATCTTTTCTATAGCTTCAGTGCTGTTTATTCCACTAAACTCTCCGGAATTTACGCATACCCCTTCTCCGGTATAGGCCTCTTTCATCTCTTCAAGTTTAAGAGGACTGGCAGGAGTATCAATAACAATCTTTACCGGAATATTATACTTTTTCGCAAAGGCAAAATCGCGAACGTCGTGACCCGGAACAGCCATTATCGCTCCGGTGCCGTAACCCATAAGTACAAAGTTCCCCACGTACAGAGAAACCTTTTCTCCATTAAATGGGTTGATGACCTTCAGTCCGGTATCTATCCCCTCCTTCTCTTTATCTTCAGAAGTTCTGTCTATCATTGACTGCGTCTTAACTCTGTTTATAAACTCCTTAACCTCCAGATCTGCAACTCTCTCAAGAAGCGGATGCTCCGGAGCGATAACCATAAATGTAACACCGAAAATTGTATCCGGCCTGGTGGTGAAGATCGGAAAGTCCTCTCCCGATTCAAGTTTAAAATTAACTTTAAGACCGGTTGATCGGCCTATCCAGTTTTTCTGCATTGTAATAACCTGTTCAGGCCATGTAGCGCTTATCTCATCGTGACCGGCAAGAAGGTCATCGGCATAATCTGTAATTTTAAAAAACCACTGATCCAGCTCTTTCTGTGTTACTTCTGAGTCACATCTCCAGCATACGCCATTCTCAGCCTGCTCGTTTGCAAGAACAGTCATACACTCAGGGCACCAGTTGACTGAGGAGACTTTTTTATAAGCAAGACCCTTCTCGAGCATCTTAAGAAAGATCCACTGATTCCATCTGTAATACTCAGGCTTATATGTCCCGACTTCCCGTGACCAGTCATATGAAAATCCCAGCCGCTTCAGCTGAGTCTTCATGTAGTCAATATTTTCCGAAGTCCATTTGAAAGGGGGAGTATTATTTTTTATAGCAGCGTTCTCTGCAGGAAGGCCGAATGAATCCCAACCCATCGGATGAAACACATTAAATCCTTTCATCTTTTTGTGACGGGCGACAATGTCTCCAATTGTATAATTCCGAACATGCCCCATATGTATACGCCCTGACGGATAAGGGAACATTTCCAGGACATAAAATTTCTCTTTACTTTTATCTACACGGGCCTCAAAACTTTTCTTCTCATCCCATCTCTTCTGCCATTTATTTTCTATATCTGTAAAATTATATTCTCTCTCTGCCATTGCCGTTTCCTTTTTTTAGAATTCTAAACAGGGTATTCAAACTAACCTGTTTTATATATGCACTTCATTTATTTATTTTCAGCAGGTGGTCACTCTCTATTTTGAACATGCCTGAATGAGCTTATCGAAGTGCCTGACTGATAATTCAGCCGTAGGTGCTGTTAACGCATTGAACGTCTGAAGACTCTGTTCATCTGATATTTTCTGCAAGAACGGCAGGATGAATCGCCCTTCTCTTAATCTTTATATCTGATCTTTAAGAATCTGAAGTATCTCTTCAGATGTGGTCGCCTTTATAATCTTCTCTTTAACAGGTTCTTTTTTTAAGATGGCCATAATATTTGATAAAAGTCTTAGATAATCCTTATGCTGCTTCTCTCCGGCAATAACCAGAATTATAAGATTAACAGCATGCCCATCCATAGAATCAAAATCTATCCCTTTTTCAGAAATTCCTATAGCAAAAGCCATCTCCTTTACACCGGCTATCTTTGCGTGAGGGATTGCAATCCCGGCGCCGATCCCTGTACTCATAATCCCTTCCCGCTCTTTAAGCGCATGTACAAGAGAATCTATATCATCGCACAATCCGCTTCCATTGAATACTCTGGCAAGTTCTTCAATAGCCTCAAACTTATCGCCTGCATCGATATTTTTAATGTAATTCAAACCGGTATAATCTATAACTGAAACCACGCTTTTTCTCCACAATCCATTTTTCTTTATATCCTTATTAAGCCCCGACAAGCTTCTGTCAATAATAAATTACAGCAAATGAATCTATTCTTCAATAGCCCCGCTGGTCGATACAATTACCTTCATTCACTTCCGGAATATGATGAAATCCTGAAAGTAAATGAAAAGATAAACAGCATTATAAAAACAATCACTATGCTTAAAACATATATTTCATTCAAAATTGACCGGTGAAGATACGCGGCAGAACCTGTTACAGCAGAAATGAGAGAAACAATCGATATGATCCTCCCAAAAGCACCTGTTTTCCGGAGGAAAGGGATAAGAGAAATAAACAGAGCGCTTAAACCTCCCCACTTTGCCCATGTAAAATAATTCAGAA
>JBBRFT010000131.1:0-9548 GCA_038241375.1 Spirochaetota bacterium | reverse complement strand
TGAAGGATCCGAAATTTTAAGTGATACTATTGTAATAATCAGCAGGAATGCAACTTGAAGTACTGATGCGAGAGGAACCTCGACATAGTGCAGAGTGAATGCTGTTCCCAGCTTGAGGCTTGAGACTATTACAGCTCCGATTACGCATGGTATTAAAAACATATTGGGTATACCTATAAGCTTTAGTTTTTCTCCGTCAGTTTTCTTAACCGGTTTATTCTCTTCTTTTCTGTAATAATATGTGTCCATTATGAAGAAAATTACCAGGAGTATTCCTATGATAAACGAGACTAGCGGAAGCATGTGAATCAATGTCCAGAAGAAATCTACACCTTTAAGAAATCCAAGGAATAGGGGTGGGTCTCCAAGTGGTGTAAGTCCCCCTCCAACATTTGCCACAACAAATATTACAAATACAACAATGTGTGTTCTGTTTTTTCTCCATTCGTTGGCCTTAAGAATAGGTCTTATCATAAGCATTGCTGCTCCTGTTGTACCCATTACGCTCGCAAGAAATCCTCCGATTAAGATCATTATTGTGTTAACTTTTGGTGTTCCGGCAAGATCGCCTTTAAGCTGAATTCCTCCGGCAACGGTAAAGAGTGCAAGGAGCAGCGTTATAAAAGGTATAAACTCCAGCATATAGACTTCAAGGAGATAGTATATTCCTGTTCCTATGCCAAAATTAGTAGAGAATGCACCAAAGAAAAGTATCCACCAGAATAATGAAACTTTCCCATAGTGGTGATGCCAGAAGTGAGGTATGAGGAGAGGGAAAAGTGCTATTGACAGGAGAATTCCGAGAAAAGGGATTATCCATAAAAGGCTTAAATTTTTTCCATCGATGTGAGGTGCCGCATGACCCGATCCATGGTCACCTGCAGTATCAGTTTTTGTAATATCCGCGTTGTGTGTGCTGTTTTCAACTTTTACATCGGGCTGTGATGCACCGGCTTTTATGTTGAAGAGCTGCGGAGATAAAAGAAGTAAAGCGGAAATCGCTATTAGTGAAATGAGAATTTTCTTCATTATTTATTTTCTCCAGAGGTTTTTTAATATAAAATAAAATAGTATACCGTATTGTCAAATAATTCTGGCGGTTTTAAGAAAAAAATATATTCTATTTTTAGTATAATGCCGAATTATCGCTTTAAATAGTGTTTTGTGAGATATTTTATGAATTAAGTTTAGCTTACTAATTTGAATTTAAACTAAAAAACAAATTGCTTTACATAAATAAAGAAGTTCTAGAAAATTGGTGTCAGCGAGATATTGTTTCGAAGGTGATTGAATGAAAAATAATAGAGTCGGGCCGGATACAGTTCTTAATATAGTAAGCGGTATTTCAATAGCCCTTTGGGTAATAATTGCTGTTGTGGTAATACTTTTTGCCATTTCAAATCCTACTCAACCGGGTATGGCTGCCGGACGGCCGGGATTAAAGGGTGCCGGTCAATGGGCGACAAATCTAATTTACGGACTGCTTGTTGTTCAGATCTTCCTTGGTATTTCAGGGATAATTTTTAATGTGACTCGTCTTAAAAGAAAAACAGACCGGATTAAACTAACTCCGGTTATATCTCTAATATTGGGAATTACAGGGATTCTGCTCTCTATGATTTGACGGTATTGTGAAAATTAAATGATGCTGTAAAATGAAAGAGGAGATTCCAATTAAGGTATCTCCTCTTTCATTTTTTATTACATTTCTTAAACTTTATGCTGCTTCAGTGGTGAGATATTTAACTCTTTTTTTACCGGCGAACCAGTAGTATAAAGCCGGAACCGCGAATCTGCTTAGTATGGTTGCGGCAACTTCACCCGACATCAGGCTCAGTGCAAGTCCCTGGAATATGGGGTCAAAGAGCATAATAAAACTTCCTGCGACAACTGCTGCTGCTGTCAGGAGCATGGGCCTGAATCGTATAACCCCTGCATTGATTACAGCCTTCTTCAGTCCTACTCCGTTTTTAATCTCCAGTTCGATGAAGTCCACGAGAATAATGGAGTTCCGGACTATTATCCCTGCTCCGGCGATAAAGCCGATCATCGATGTCGCAGTAAAATATGAACCTGCAAGCGCGTGCCCGGGGATAATACCGATAAGGCTTATGGGAATAGGCGCCATGATTACAAGCGGGACTATATAGCTTTTGAACCATCCCACAACAAGGATGTAGATTAGAATAAGCACCACCGCAAAGGCAGCTCCAAGATCACGGAAAACCTCATAAGTAATAAACCATTCACCATCCCATTTAACAACAGGGCTTTGAGTATTCCATGGAACCTCAGCTGTCTGGATAGGATAATTTATTTTAGGAGCAATTTTCAGTATCCCATATACAGGAGCCTCTTCCGAACCTGTCAGTTCACTCATTACATAGTTCACCGGTTTAAGATTTTTTCTGTGAAGGGTAATGTTCTCTTTTTTTTCACCGTTGTTTAATATCTGATCCATGCGTACAAAGCCGCTTTCAAATGTGGGTATGGTTACCCCTCTGAACGGTTCAGAAGATGATCTTTGACTCTGTTTAACCGAGAGGTTTACATTAACATCTTCAGGCCATTTAACATCGGCAAGTGAAAAGAGCGGACTTTCAGAGAATGTCAGATGACCTGATGCAACAGCCTGTTCAGCGCTTGCTCCATAAAGTCCTCCAGTCTGGGAATTGAATCCATATACAATTCTGTTTCTAAAAGGTCTCCATGAATAATCCAGATCAGTAACGCTGTTCTCATTTTCAAATATATCATATACTTCACGGGCGACTTTTTCGCGTGATTCTTTATTCGGGCCGTATATCTCTGCTACCATTGTTGCAAGTACAGGCGGTCCGGGAGGGATCTCAAGGATTTTTGATACTGCTTTTTTTCTTTTTCCAAAGTCGGAAACTACCGGACGTATACTCTCTATGATCTCGTGACTCGACATTTTTCTCTCACTCTTACCTTTCAGAACTATCTGAAGGTCGTTCATATAGTCGTTATTGCGGAGAAAAGTATGTTTTACCATTCCTGAAAAAGAGTATGGTGCAGGTTCTCCGGCAAAGATCTGAATCATTTCAAAATTCTCATTTTTCAGAAGTTCTACAGCAAGTTCTTTCGACCATGTAGAGCTCTGTTTAAGAGAAGTGTTTACCGGGTAGTCGAGCAGAATCTGAAACTCATTCTTGTTGTCAAATGGGAGGAGTTTAACTTTAACAGTTTTAAAAAGAAAGAGACTCGCAGCAAGAAGAAGCAGAAAAATACTTATTCCGCCGAAGATCATGGCGTCTTTTTTCTTTGTGATCAGCTTTGTTATATATTTAACATATAAAGCGTCAAGCCTGCCGAGCTTCTTTGTGTCTTCCTCTTCATGAACATGTTTTTTAAGTATTCTTGCGCTGGCCCATGGTGTGACTATAAATGCAACAAAGAGTGATAGTATCATTGCAAGGCTGGCGCCTACCGGTATTGGTTTCATATACGGCCCCATAAGTCCACGGACAAAAGCCATTGGGAGTATTGCCGCAATAACTGTAAATGTTGCAAGAATAGTCGGGTTCCCCACCTCTGATACTGCGTTGATTGTGGCTTTGATAAGACTAAGTTTGTGATTTTCTTTCAGGTGACGCTCGATATTTTCAACAACGACAATTGCATCATCGACAAGTATACCTATTGAGAATATAAGTGCAAAGAGCGTTACACGGTTAAGCGTGTAACCCATGAAATAGTACAATGCAAGAGTTAAAGAGAGCGTTACCGGAATTGCAATAGATACGACAAGCGCGGCTCTGAGTCCCATAAATATTGCTATAAGCGCGGCAACGGATAGTGTGGCTATTATAAGGTGTTCTATAAGTTCAGTCGATTTTTCTCCGGCAGTTTCGCCGTAGTCTCTTACTATGGAGAGTGATACGTCAGCGGGGAGAGTTTTAGAGAAAATTGCCGCTCTCTCCACAAGCTCTTTAGCAAGAACAACAACGTTTGTACCCTTTCTTTTGGCGAATACAATTGATACTGCATTTTTTTCAACAGAACCGCTCTTCTTTTCCAGAAGATAGGAGACTCTTGTCCGCTCTTCGGGGCCCTCTTTTATGTCCGCTAAGTCTCTCAGGCGGATGATTCTTCCCGCGCGGAGGCCTATTGAAATGTTCGCAAGATCTTCAGTGTTTGTAATTCTTCCCCCTACTTCAACATCGTAAACATCGCTGTCGCTCCAGTTTTTACCCGATGGCGCTGAGGCATTATTAGATTTCATAGCCCGGGCAATCTCGGGGAAAGAGATCCCATATGCAGAAGTTTTTGCGGGATCTATAATAACTCTTACGCTTTTCTTCCTCCCTCCAAGAAGTTCAACTCTCCCCAGGTCGGGTGTGCTTGACAGCTCTCTCGCAAGAGGAGCAGCAAGACCTCTCAGGCTGTAATCATCTCTGTCGGCTGAACTGAATGTCAGTATGAGAAAAGGTACATCATCTATTGTATATGATTTAACCTGCGGCTGCATAATCGATGAGGGGAGCTGGTTTCTTATCTCCATAAGTTTGTTATGTACTTTTACCAGAGACGGCTCAATGGGCTCCCCAATTTTGAATCGTACAGTAATAAGGGCTCCATGGGCCTGACTGGCAGAATAGACATATTCAACACCGTCGAGTCCCCAGACTCCGCGTTCAACCGGTTCCGTAATTTTACGTTCTACCTCTTCAGCCTCGTATCCCGGTGCGCCTATCTGGATATCAATCATTGGAACAGAAATCTGCGGCTCCTCTTCTTTGGGAGTTAGTATAACGGCGAATATCCCCAGCAATATACTTACTACTGCAATTATTACTGTTAGTTTTGAATTTATGAATTTCTCTGCCAGCATTCCGGCAAAGCCTTTGCTTATTTCTTCGTTTTTATTTATTTTCATGTTTCACCTCGTAAAAGTCTTCAGTTGAATAGTTATATATGCCGGCCATTACAGATAGATATTCCTCTTCCGCACCTGCAAGGCTAATGATAAGATCAGTTTTTCTTGAAAGTACATCTACAAGCTGGAATGCTTTTATCGATCCGCTTGAGAAAAGTTTCTGCGAATTTCTTACAAGCTCATTCATCAATTCTGCATTTTCTTTCATAAGTGCTATATTCTTTTTTAGAATATCCGCAAATGTATAAAGTCTGTTGAGTTCAATTTCACCTTTTAATTTTGCATCTTTTGCTTTATATTTAAATGCATCGCTTTCAAGCTCGGCCTGTTTAACTGCACCGTAATCCATTGGTGAGAAAATATTCATCCGTATATAAAATCCTGCAGTGTACGAATCAGCTGTATCGCGTTTCCCGTTATAGATACTGGTTTCTGCAAAAAGTCCGATTTTTGGAAGAAAGAGAGCTTTTTCAGCTTCAGCTTTGTTTGAACTGCTTTCAGCCATGGCCTGATATGCCTTAACATTAGAGGATCCCTCTGCCGTAGTATTTTCTGCTTTCAAGTAGGTGTCTGAAAATGAAATAACGTTCTCTTTATATGGAAGCCATCCTTCTGTAAGTGCATTGCCGGACATTTTCTCCAGATATACCCGGAGAGCTGATGTTCTCGATTCGTTTTCGGACAGATGAACTTTAATTCTGTTTTTTAAAGTTTTCAGAGAGAGTATTCCTGAGTATTCAACCAGGTTGGATCTGAGACCACCCTGATAGTTTGAAAGTACTGCATCTACTCTTCCCGAAATGGTATTCAGTTCTTCATTGATTCCCATCAAAAGAATTATCTGCCCGTAAGCTGCTGCTGCGGTACTGAATTCATTCAGGTAAACAGAATTACTCTGATGCTTTTTTGCCTCTGCGAGTTTCTTCATTGCTTTAGCTGCTTCACTCCGGGCTCCGCCTTCGAAAAGAGGTAAATCGAGTCCAAGAGTACCTTTCTGATAATTCCCGCTGCCGGGGTTGTTCAGGTTATCCGGGATAAAATCCTCCTGTGTCACTCCGCGTTGTCCCATATTTGACATGAAAGTAACTGTCGGATCATTGGTTGTATATGCTTTTCCATCTGCATAGATTGTAGGAAGCCAGTGTCTTCCCGAACGGTTTTTAGAAATCTCCGCAGCTTCAGTTTCAGATAGTGCCGCTTTTTGAGAAGGGGAGTTAGATTTAATCCTCTCCCATATCCGGCTGAACTGCAGCGCCTCTTGAGCTGTATTATCCTGAGCTTGAAGCCGGTGGGATGCACCTGAAAGTATAAATACAGAAATAAGAATAAAATATTTTATTAAATGATTGGTTTGTTTTTTCATCTAGGAACCCCTTTATATAAACTATATTTTAGTAATTAATTAAATGCTAAAATTATGTCAATAAAATAATTATTTTATTTAGATTTTTTTTAAATCCGGCATAAATAATATACCGGTAATTGACAATAATTCAAGTTATGTAAAAAATTACTTCTGTTTTATTTTTGTTTTTACTTTTGTAGATGTAATTATCTGAAACATTAATTATCAGACAATCTATAACAGCTAACGATTGAATTAGATCTTATCATCGTATATTGATTTATATAAAAAATGAAATTTATCACATGAAGAACTGAAGGAGCTTCGATGACAGATTGTGTAATATTTTTACGTATAGCAGGGACATTTTATATTCTTATAACCGCTGATTCAATCATCGGTTATAGTAGATCAAATAAAAATAGTGATGGTGTAAATTGGCTCAATATATATTATAAGTCCATTCGGACTAATTGCTCTGAAAAGATTAGATAAATGATGCAATATAATTGATTTGAATTAAAATAGATGTTCAGGAATTATTACTGAGAATGATTATACCATGTTTCTATACTTTCAACTTCCAGGGGAATTATGTATACACTTGAAAATATTATTGATCAGAATATCAAAGACGTTAATAAAATATTACATTCAAAACATCCTGTTTCCCGGTATGAGGAATTTGCATCCTTTCAATTGCTTGTCTTAAGAAAATTAGTTGTGCAGGAAAAGGCCATGCATTTTTTACCGGAGATATTTCTTATAAAAAATGATGAAATTTATCATTATAATATTTCTCATAAGTCTTTTATAATACTCGAAAACAGAATAATTGAAATGAGCGAAATACTGGAACAGTTTTATTCTGATAATTACAAACTCATAGAAAGCTATTCTTATGAAATTGAAAAACTGGAGGATTATCTATTTGATAGAAAGATACCCGGAATATTTATGGATCTTTGGTTTGATTTCAAAAAAGATATTGCCAAATTAGAAAATTTCTATCTCCGGAATAACAATGTGTATCTTGATTTTTTAAAAAAAACAGAAAAAAAGATGCCTCATGTTCCCGATGACTTACGTGCAATTGAAAATACCATTTCTTTTCACATTTCGAATATACAGATGATTAAAGGCCGGCTTGATAGTGTGCATCATTATTATAATTCAATAAAAAATGATCGCCTGAATAAATCAATTTTTATTCTAACAGTAATTTCCGGTATTTTTCTGCCGCTTAATCTTATCGTCGGTTTTTTTGGTATGAATACTGATGGTATGTTTTTTAAGGACAATCCATTTGGAACAGAAAATGTTCTTATTCTTCTTTGCTCGGTGGTTCTTTTAGTTTTATTAGGAGCAAATATCATCCGGCTGCTTGATCGTTATATTCTGCGATTTTTTCTTGGGCGATATAATATTTATAAAAATCTCTTAAACCAGCTTAATGAATTTGACAAGCGTATTAAAGGAAAATAATATAATTGTTTAACCAGGTCCGGAAATGAAGCAATGTTTCTCAGGCTTGCAGCTCTGCTGTAATCGCCTTCAGTACCCATAGTTCTACCATCTCGGCTTTGCGCCAATTCTGGTTACGGCGTGTTTTACCTGATGCGGCGCTTACCTTTTTCTGAACAAATACCTCTTTATAAAATCTCCCGCCGCTTGACAGCTCCTTTTCAATAGGATGTACTTCGGCTGTTCCGGTAATCTCTCCGAGGTTGGAGAATAGAAGCACAACGCGGCCGTCGGGTTTTAGCCTCTTTACAGCTTCCTCAAAAAATCGTGGGAATAACGTATCGTTGTAATAGATGGCCATGTCGAGACCTTCGGCATTGTATGCAGCAGGGAGCCAAGGTGGATTGAAAACAATTAATTCTGTTTTTTCGGGACATCCCTCAAATAAATCCCCATTTATTAATTCAATTTTCGAGTTAAGACCGTTTCTATCCATGTATTCATGTACGCTATAAATAGCATTAGGATTTGTGTCGGTGCCATATATTTTTTCAAATTGATATTTAAGCATCTGAAATGAAAGGACACCGCAGCCGATTCCAATATCGAAGGCAGATTTCTTCTCACCTTTTAATTGCTTTAACCAATGATCGAAAATATTCAGATGCTCAAATCTGGTAGGGAAATATGTTCCGAAGAAAGGATAAATTTTATTATCTAAAACCGGCATGGCAATACCATTCTCATACCACTGCCAGGCGCTGTTTAACCCCTGCACTTGAGGGAAAGGCAATAAAAAAATATCCAGATCGGGATATAATATTTTTAGCCAGCCAATATGGGGTGCTTTTTTTACATCTATTTTATGGGCATTAATCGGCAGCAGTACCTTATTTGAAAGTTCACGAAATACAGAACGGAGATCTCTCTGACCGAGGAAGGAGTCGTCAGAATGAATATTTTTAAGAGAGCTCTTCAGCGCATTCAAAACAGTGAGACCGCTGCTGAAATAATCTTCCACCAGAACATAATGTCCGTCGATCAGGGCATCCACTGCAATTTGAGGGTCCATTCTGCAATTATAGTGTGTAACATCGGTATCTACAGCGACAGGTTCGGGCCTGTTCACGTTTATACTTTTTTCTGAAATTGTAAGTTCTATTATTGAATTGTTATTCATTGCTATAATTATTTATTTTGATCATCCCGGTAAAAGTAATAAAATACTACGAATCACTGGACGAAACAAAACATACCTCTATTATTTATCAGTTAAACTGTATTACTAAAATTTAATCCTAACGGGAAAACCTTAAGTAAATTGACATACCGGCATTTCGGCAAATAAAGATCAAGTATTTATAATAGGGAATTGTCTGTTAAATATTAAATCTGGTTCAGGATTTGACTTATAATCTTTTTTAGAAGGTAGCAATGCCTAGGAAGATTATAACTTTTTGTTTCTTTCAGTAGTGCGGCGGTTTTTCACCTTCAGGAAGTTTTTCTTTCTTCTCTTCCATTTCTCTTTTTATTGCTTCTGTTTCATGTGATATTTTTTTTATCATTTTATCCTGATCTATTACCACCTGGTTGATGTCCGAAATAAAATTTTCCAGATACGCAATTTTTGTCTCCAGTGATATTATTTTTTCTTCGATGTCCATTTGATCTCCCGTTGTTTATTAAAAATCTGCTACATCAGATAATTACATACTTTTATTCATAATACTATATGCGTCTGTTAATCAATTCATTTTTTCCATGAACACGTTCAGGAGTTAATATTGAAATTTTGATAAGCCCCTAGCCCCTGGTGACTTGTACCCACATCTACGGACC
>JBBRFT010000130.1:0-9638 GCA_038241375.1 Spirochaetota bacterium | reverse complement strand
GAATTTAATAGAAATTCAGTTAACTTCTTATGAATGGTTTCTTCAGACAAAAGTAGCCAAAAAAAAGCCTCAGGGACTCCAGGCTGTTTTTGATGAAATATTCCCGATTGAAAGCCCTCATGATGATGTAGTACTAGAATTCGTAAATTATGAAATTGGCGAACCGAAATACTCTGAATATGAGTGTAAAGAGAGAGATGTAACCTATGCCGCTCCTCTTAAGGCTACTATTAGATTAATCAGAAAAGATAGCATGGAAGTAAGAGAGCAGTTTGTTTACATGGGCGATATCCCTCTTATGACTGAGCGTGGCACATTTATTGTAAACGGAGCTGAACGTGTTGTCGTTAATCAGCTTCATAGATCTCCCGGAATTTTCTTTTTCTATGAAGAGGACGAAAGGGTCTATAATTCAAGAGTGATACCTGATAGAGGTTCCTGGCTTGAATTTGAAATGGATAACAAAGGATATATTGTAGGCCGGATCGACAGAAAGAAGAAATTCCCTGTTTCCCTGCTTATAAAATCACTCGGATACGAAACAAACGAAGAGATTGTAAAACTTTTCTATGATATAACAAAAATGAAGCTTAAAAGTGAAGCAGATTATGAATCCCTGAATGGAAGACGTGTCGCTTCAGATGTAATCAGTAAAACAACCGGTGAAGTAATTCTCGAAGCGGCTGAAAGAATCAACATAGATATAATTGACCGTTTTAAAGAGGAAAAGGTTTCAGAAGTAGAACTTATTGAGTTTCCTAATAATAAGGAAGATGCATATCTGAGCACAACTTTCCAGGTTGAACCTGAGTTTATCAAAAAGAACATAAGAGTTGATGAAAATCATGATTTTACAAATGCCGAATTGGCACTTCTTGGTCTTCACGCGGTAATGCGTCCGGGAGAACCTACAAATCTTGATAACGCAAAAGCCGAGCTGGATAGATTATTTTTCAGTCCAAGAACATACAGCTTAAGTTCAGTTGGAAGATATAAAATCA
Source organism: Spirochaetota bacterium (assembly GCA_038241375.1). Lineage (GTDB taxonomy): Bacteria > Spirochaetota > UBA4802 > UBA4802 > UBA5550 > WRGT01. The sequence goes on along the minus strand of JBBRFT010000130.1, from coordinate 8,637 downwards.
ACAGCAAGTTCGGATTTGATGAAGAGAATGAAATTCTTACTAAAGATGACATAATACACACAGTAAAATATATACTTTATCTGATTGCTGAAGCAGATGGATACGAATTTGAGCATACCGGAAAAGGCGGGAAGAAAGAGAAGAAGTATGTTCATACTATCGTAGATGATATCGATCACCTTGGTAACAGACGTGTAAGATCTGTTGGTGAGCTTATCATGAATCAGATCAAAGTCGGTTTCCAGAGAATGGAACGTGTAATAAAAGAGAGAATGACAATTCAGGATCTTGATGTAATTACTCCTCAGGCATTGATCAGTATTAAGCCGATCACTGCTGTAATAAATGAATTTTTTGGTTCCAGTCAGCTCTCTCAGTTCATGGATCAGACTAATCCTCTGGCTGAACTGACACATAAAAGAAGACTTAACGCGCTCGGACCTGGCGGTCTTTCAAGAGAAAGAGCCGGTTTTGAAGTACGTGATGTTCACCCCTCTCACTACGGAAGAATGTGTCCTATCGAAACTCCTGAAGGCCCGAATATCGGACTTATAGTTTCAATGAGTACCTATGGTCGAATTAACGATTATGGTTTTCTTGAAACTCCTTATAGATATGTTGAGAATGGAAGAGTAACCGATAAGATTGAATATCTTACTGCGAATATAGAAGATAATTATTCTATAGCCCAGGCTAATGCTGAAATCGACGACAACGGTAACTTTTTAAAAAGTCTTATCGCATGTAGAAACAGAGGGAATTTCCCGTACAAGAAACCGAAAGAGATTCAGTACATGGACGTTTCACCTGAACAGATTTTTTCTGTATCTACAAGCTTAATCCCGTTCCTTGAGCATGATGATGCGAACAGAGCCTTGATGGGTTCGAATATGCTTCGTCAGGCCGTTCCGCTTTTAACAGAGGAGGCTCCTCTTGTTGGAACCGGTATGGAGTCTTATGCGGCTTATGATTCAGGTGTCCTTGTTATAGCAAAAAGAGGCGGAGAAGTAATTTATGTCGATGGTTATAAAGTAAAGATCAAAACTTCCAATGGCGAAGTTGATGAATATATTCTTCAGAAGTTTAAAAGAACAAACCAGAGCACATGTTTTAACCAGAAACCGATTGTTCGTGAAGGGCAGAAGATCAAAAACGGAGATGTAATCGCAGACGGTCCTGCAACTGATAATGGGAAAGTAGCTGTTGGTAAAAACATTCTTGTGGCATTTATGCCCTGGATGGGTTACAACTTCGAAGATGCTATACTTCTTTCGGAGCGTCTTGTAAAAGAGGACGTTTATACATCTGTTCACATCGAACAGTTCGAAACAGAAGCGCGTGAAACTAAACTCGGCCGTGAAATAATAACCAGAGATATTCCGAACCTTAATGATAAAGCCTTCAGAGATCTGGATGCTGATGGTGTAATCCGCGTTGGTGCACATGTTAAGGCTGATGATATTCTTGTCGGGAAAGTTACACCGAAGGGTGAGCAGGACCTTACACCGGAATATAAGCTTCTTTATTCAATATTCGGCGAGAAGGCGAGAGAAGTAAGAGATACATCTCTAAGAGTTCCTAACGGAGTTGAAGGGATTGTAATAGAAGTTAAAAGATTCTCCCGTGAAAACGGTGATGAACTTGCACCAGGAGTTGAAGAGCTGGTGAAAGTATATATAGCCGATAAAAGAAAGATCTCTGTCGGTGATAAAATGGCCGGGCGTCATGGTAACAAAGGTGTTATTTCAAGAATATCTCCCGAGTATGATATGCCTTTTCTGCCGGATGGTACACCGATAGACGTTCTTCTCAATCCGCTTGGTGTTCCTTCAAGGATGAACCTCGGCCAGCTTTTTGAAACTGAGCTTGGCTGGGCTGCTCATGAACTTAATGTTTTCATGGAGACTCCGATTTTTGATGGAGCTACAGAACAGGATGTTAAAGAGTATCTGAAAAAAGCAGGACTGCCTGAAACTTCTAAATCTATTCTTTATGATGGACGGACAGGTGAACCTTTCGACAGTGCTGTAATGGTCGGGTATGTTTATATATTGAAACTTGCTCACATGGTTGATGATAAAATTCACGCTAGATCTACAGGACCATACTCTCTGGTAACTCAGCAGCCTCTGGGCGGTAAAGCTCAGTTCGGCGGACAGAGACTTGGTGAGATGGAGGTCTGGGCCCTCGAAGCATACGGTGCCGCATATACTCTGCAGGAACTTTTAACTGTAAAGTCTGATGATATGCTTGGACGTGCGAGAATATATGAAGCAATAGTAAAAGGTATCAACTCAACTTCACCCGGTATTCCGGAGTCGTTCAACGTTCTTATTCAGGAACTTAGAGGACTTGCTCTTGATGTCAAGATTTATGATGATGCTGGTACAGAGATTAGTCTGTCGGAATGGAGCGAAGGTTTTACCAAGCCAAAAAGAAAGATTCATATAGAGACTCTTGAAAATGAGGATTTCGAATAATATAGCGTGCTATGATATAAGGCACATGGGATAAAGAAAAATTTATAGTAATATGAATTTTTCTTATTGGGGCTAAGGGGGTGAAATACCTTGAAAAGCTCACGCAGGGTGCCCCCTGCAATCGCGAAACGAAGTTTCGCTATATCAAAAACTACTGTTTAAGGATATATCATGAGGGACTTTAACGATTTCAGTTCTATTCAGATTAAACTTGCTTCTCCTGACATGATCAGGGAGTGGTCTTATGGTGAAGTTAAAAAACCTGAGACAATCAATTATAGAACTCTCAAACCTGAAAGAGACGGTTTGTTCTGCGAAAAAACATTCGGGACAACAAAGGAATGGGAATGCTACTGTGGTAAATTTAAATCAATAAGATATAAAGGTGTTGTCTGCGACAGATGCGGTGTCGAAGTTACGCATTATAAAGTAAGAAGAGAGCGCGGCGGGCACATAGAACTCGCTGCACCTGTTGCGCACATCTGGTATTACCGATCCGTTCCTTCAAGAATGGGTCTAATCCTCGATCTTACTGTCAGCAATCTTAAGTCTGTTCTTTATTACGAGAAGTATATTGTAATTGAGCCGGGCGATGCTGAAGCTGATGATGTTAAGCGCGGCGATATCCTTGATGAAGAAGTTTACTATGATCTGTATGATAAATACGGTGAAAATTTTATCGCAAGTATGGGTGCCGAAGCAATTAAAGAACTTCTTGTAAGTATAGATCTTGATGAAGAATCGAGAGCTTTAAGAGCTGATATCGATGCTAAGGCAGCTAAAGATGCTAAAATCGATAAAAAGATAATCAAACGTCTTGAAATAATTGAGTCCTTTAAAGATTCCGGCAATAAACCTGAATGGATGATACTTGATGTTGTACCGGTAATTCCGCCGGAACTCCGTCCTATGGTTCAGCTTGATGGCGGACGTTTTGCCACATCTGACTTAAATGACCTTTATAGAAGAGTTATAAATAGAAATAATCGTCTTAAGAGACTTCTTACTCTTAGAGCTCCAGAAATTATTGTAAGAAATGAAAAACGAATGCTTCAGGAAGCAGTTGATGCGTTGTTCGATAACAGCAGAAGAAAGAGAGCAGTTAAGGGGAAAGGAAACAGACCTCTGAAATCGCTCAGTGATATGCTTAAAGGTAAGCAGGGACGTTTCAGACAGAACCTTCTCGGGAAGCGAGTTGACTATTCTGGAAGATCTGTAATTGTTGTCGGACCTGAACTTAAGCTGCATCAGTGTGGTCTTCCGAAGAAGATGGCAATTGAGCTTTTTAAACCTTTCATTATGAAAAGACTTGTGGATAAGGATTTTGTACAAAATATAAAATCAGCAAAGAAAATGGTCGAGAATGAGCGCGATGAGGTATGGGAGGTTCTTGATGAAGTAATAAGGGAACACCCTGTATTGCTGAACCGTGCTCCCACACTCCACCGTCTGGGAATTCAGGCTTTTGAACCGGTACTTGTTGAAGGTAAAGCGATAAAGCTTCACCCGCTGGTTTGTCATGCATACAATGCCGACTTTGACGGTGACCAGATGGCTGTTCACGTCCCGCTTTCTCCCAAAGCTCAGCTTGAGTGCTGGACTTTGATGATGTCGACAAATAATCTTCTTTCACCTGCGAACGGGCATCCCGTTGTAACTCCATCTCAGGATATAGTTCTTGGGATCTACTATCTTACAGATTTAATCGAAGGAAGTATTGGAGAGGATAAGTATTTTGATGATATGATCGATGTGCTCAGATCTGTCGATCAGAAGCAGATAAGATATAGAACAAGAATCAATTATCTTATGGGTGAAGAATTTGTAAAAACTACTGCGGGTAGACTTATCTTTAACGGAATTCTTCCTAAAGGGTATCCTTTTGTTAATAATGTTATAACAGATAAGGGTCTTTCTGCTATTATCGCCAGAACATTCAAAGATTACGGGCCTAACGAAACTGTAAGAATGCTTGATGAAGTAAAAGAGACCGGATATAGATACGCAACTTTCTTTGCTCCGACAATTTCAGTATCAGATATTCTAATCCCTTCCGCTAAAAAGCAGATTATAGAGGAAGAAGATAAGAAAGTTGAAATAATTGAAAATGAGTATAGAAACGGATTCATCACAGATGAAGAACGTTACAATAGGGTTATTAACCTCTGGACGGAAGCAAACGAAAAGATTGCCAATGTCATGTTCGAAGAACTGGAACAGGATATGGATGGTCATAATTCAATCTTTATCATGGCGAAGTCGGGAGCTCGGGGGAGCAAGCAGCAGATCAGACAGCTTGCTGGAATGCGTGGTCTTATGGCCAAGCCTAGCGGAGAGATCATTGAGGTACCTATCCGTTCAAATTTCAAAGAGGGTTTAACCGTTCTTGAATATTTTATTTCTACAAACGGCGCGCGTAAGGGTCTTGCGGATACTGCTCTTAAAACTGCAGATGCGGGATATCTTACAAGAAGACTAGTTGATATAGCACAGGACGTTGTTATAAATCACGACGATTGCGGTACAACTGTAGGTATTGATATATATCCGATTAAAGAAGGGGACATGGTTATAGAGTCACTTGGAGCCAGGGTCCTTGGCAGAACCCTTCTCTATGACTTAATAAATCCTGTAACTGGTGAAATTCTTTCAAAATCAGATGAAGTTATAAATGAAGATATTGCTGACATAATAGATGAAATAGAAATTGATTCTATTGAAATAAGATCAGTTCTTACATGTGAATCCAAACATGGAGTCTGCGCAAAATGTTACGGCAGAAACCTTGCATCGTCTAGACCAGTCGAAATTGGTGAAGCCGTAGGTATTATTGCGGCACAGTCCATCGGTCAGCCTGGAACACAGCTTACGATGAGAACTTTTCACATTGGTGGTATTGCTTCACGTTCTGTTGAGGAGAGTGAAGTTAAGTTCAGTTATCCGATTTTTATAAACAATATTACCTCAAAGATGATTAAGACTGAAGAAGAGAAGATAATTACTGTAAGAAGAGGTTATATTGTAGTTCAGAGAATTATTTCTGAAGTGGAATTTAAACCGAAATCCGAATTTCTTATTGAAGATGGTGAAAAAGTTTATGCTGGTAAAGTCTTTGCAAAATCTCCCGCAGGTGAGGAGTATAGAGCAACCAATACCGGTATGCTTAAAATAGATAAAAAGAAAGCCTATATTATAGGTGAGCCTTATTCAATCCCGGTCAATGTTGGTACAGAAATTGTTGCAGAGCTTGAATTTGACAAGAAAAACGGTGTTTTTGAACCGGTAATGAAGCCATATCAGGCTAACGAAATTATCGCGGCTTTTGATCCGTGGTTTGAATCTATTCTTACAGAAATAACTGGTCGTGTTGAGTATGTAGACGTTGAGCTTAATAAGAGTTTGATCGAAGAGGTAGACCCTGTAACGAATAATAAGAAAAGGGTTATTGTTGAGTATAAAACAGAGAAGCTTCAGCCGCGTGTAAATATTTATGGAAGCGGAACTGAACCGACTACATACTTACTCCCTAAAGGTGCAAACCTTATGGTTGAGACAGGTGATGTTGTAAACGCCGGTATAATTCTTGCAAAAATACCAAGAAGTGCCGAAAAAACAAAAGATATTACAGGTGGTCTTCCAAGGGTTGCGGAACTATTTGAAGCAAGAACTCCAAGAGATGCTGCTACACTAACAGCAATCGATGGAACTGTGACGATAGGTGATACATCAAAAAATAAGAGAAAGATTATTATAACAGCCGAGGATGGATCTCAGAAGGAATATTCAATCCCTGTTTCAAAATTCCTCCGTGTACAGGATAAAGACTGGCTGGCGAAGGGTGAAAAAATTGATGACGGTCCCGTAGATCCGCATGAAATTCTTAAGATTAAGGGACCTCGAGAACTTCAGAAATTTCTTGTTAATGAAATTCTTGAGGTTTACCGCCTACAGGGTGTTGCAATCAATGACAAGCACATAGAAGTAATAGTAAGACAGATGCTTCGTAAAGTAAGAGTAACAGATCAGGGTGATTCAAATTTTGTTATTGAGCAGGTAGTTGATAAATTCGATTTTATTGAAGAAAATGACAGAGTTCTCCGCGAGGGCGGTAAAGCATCAACAGCAATACCAGTACTTATGGGGATAACAAAAGCAGCTTTAAATACTGAATCATTTATATCTGCAGCATCATTTCAGGAGACAACACGGGTTCTTACTGATGCGGCAATAAAAGGTAAAGTGGATCATTTGAGAGGCCTTAAGGAGAATGTTATCATCGGTCATCTTATTCCAGCTGGAACAGGAGTAAGAATTTATGATAATATGGATGTTTATCAGGAAGTTCCCGGTGACCTTGATGGTAATGTACAGGAGACAGTTGTAATAGAGGCCGAGGAGCTTCATTCTCTTGCGGTACCGGAACCCCTGGATTTTGAGAATATTGAAAAATAAGTAAGTATGTAATAATTTCTTGACAAAAGAAGGGTGAAATTAAGGATTACTTGAAATATTTAATAAGCTATTTTTGTTAAGAAATTTAATATCTAAATTTGTAGAAGGATTTATAGGAGTTGAGATGCCAACAATTAATCAGTTAATCAGGAATGGAAGAGAGCAGAAGAATAAAAAATCAAAATCTCCTGCGTTAAAGCAGTGCCCGCAAAAAAGAGGCGTATGTACAAGGGTAATGACTTTTACTCCCAAAAAACCGAACTCTGCGCTTAGAAAAGTCGCAAGGGTAAGACTTACTAATGGTATAGAAGTAACAGCTTATATTCCTGGTATAGGTCATAATCTTCAGGAACACTCGGCTGTATTAATAAGAGGCGGTAGAGTAAAAGATTTACCAGGGGTAAGATATCATATAATCAGAGGAACGCTGGATTCTCTTGGAGTTTCCGATAGAAGAAAAAGTCGTTCAAAATATGGTACAAAGAGACCTAAAGCTTAATTTAAAAGAAATAATCAGATTGAATTATTAAGAGGATATTTTAATGCGTAGAAGAAGACCAGTAAAAAGAGAAGTATTGCCTGATCCGAAGTACGGGAGCAAGTTAATATCAAAATTTGCAAACTGTATGATGATGGACGGCAAGAAGGGAATTTCCGAGACAATTCTTTATAAGTCTATGGAAATAATTGAGCAGAAAACCCAGAAGAGTCCCATAGAAGTTTTCGTTCAAGCTCTTGAAAATGTGAAACCAATGGTTGAAGTAAAATCAAGAAGAGTTGGTGGTGCAACATATCAGGTCCCGGTTGAAATCAGACCAGAGAGAAGACAGGCTCTTGGAATAAGATGGATTATCAACTATTCGAGAAAAAGAACAGAAAAAACCATGTTTCAGCGTCTTGCAGGTGAACTCATGGATGCATTTAATAACACAGGTGCTTCAGTTAAAAAGAAAGAAGATACTCACAAGATGGCGGATGCAAATAAGGCATTTGCACATTTTAAGTTCTAAATAAAACAGATTTTTTTTCTTTAAACAAATACCAGGTTATTGCCTGGTATTTGGTGTTTTAAGGCTCTGTTAATTATAATTTTTTAATGCAGGTATATTATGGCTAGAAAATTGCCAATAAATAGAACAAGAAATATCGGTATAATGGCTCATATTGATGCCGGGAAAACAACCCTTACTGAGCGGATACTATTTTATACAGGTAAAACTCATAAAATGGGAGAGGTCCACGACGGTACTGCTGAGATGGATTGGATGGTGCAGGAGAAGGAGCGTGGTATAACAATTACTGCCGCTGCAACGTCATGTATGTGGAAAAATACTGAAATAAATATTATCGATACTCCCGGTCACGTTGATTTTACAATGGAAGTAGAAAGAAGTCTTCGGGTACTTGATTCTGCCATTGCTGTTTTCGATGGTGTAGCCGGCGTTGAACCTCAATCTGAAACTGTCTGGCGCCAGGCGGACAGATATCATGTACCAAGAATCTGTTTTGTCAATAAACTTGATCGCATAGGTGCCGATTATGATATGTGCATAAGAATGATCAGGGAAAAGCTTAATGCTGAACCACTTCCGTTACAGATTCCAATCGGATCTGAAAGTTCCTTTATCGGAGTGGTAGACCTTGTTATAATGAAAATGCTGATATGGGATGATCCAAGTGGAAAGGATTACAGGATTGCCGAAAT
>JBBRFT010000129.1:0-9702 GCA_038241375.1 Spirochaetota bacterium | reverse complement strand
GATATGGTGGCATAAATGGTACAACTTCTGTATATTTTTCGTTGGTGGTTTCAATCGTAGCTGTGGTACCGAAACTCAAGCAGGCAATTTCTGGAGAGATACATCCCGATCCTAAAACTTCACATGCTTTATCTGCTGCAGCTGCAAATACAGGGATCCCTGCTGGTATACCCGTCTTTGAAGATGCACTTGAAGTTATATAACCTAATATTTCCGAAGGCTTAACCAATTCAGGAAGTTGGGCTCTATCAATATGAGGAAACATTTTCCATTTGATATCGTTATTTCCTGCCCATTGATGTTTTTTATAATCGAATGGTACATAGCCAACCTGATTACCGGTAGAATCTGTAAATTCACCCGTGAGCATATATGTAAAGTAACCGGATAAAAACAGAAATTTATCTGTTTTACCCCATATTTCAGGTTCATTCTGATAAATCCATGAAGATTCACATTCCATCATGGTGTAAACTATTGCATCATAGAGATTTAATGCTTTAAGGGGCGCTTTTAAATAGAACGGTGGCCATTCGGGTTTTTTTGCTTTTCTTCTGTCGAGCCATATAATTGCAGGCCGCAGAGGAATACCGTTTTTATCAAGATTGACCATTGTATTACGCTGTGTTGTAAGTGTAACACCTTTGATCGATTCTTTTGTTACAGGGAGATCGGTAAATATCTTTTTACTTGTCGCTGATAGTGTTTTCCAGAAATATTCTGAATTCTGTTCTGCCCATCCGGGATTAGTTGAGAAATATGGTTCAATTTCTGTTTTACAAATTTTAAGAAAGTTTCCTTTAAAATCTATCAGAGCTATTCTAATTGATTGAGTTCCTGCATCTATTGAGAGTATACAATCTACGGACTGTTTTTTAGAAGTCATCCGTGATCCTCCTGTTACAGTTCGTTTTTACAGTTGATAATAGCGGTTTCAATTGTATCAAAAATCTTGACGTAATCTGTTAAGCCGACTATATCCATTACTTTTTTAAGGTGTTCTGAGAGTCCCGTGAAAATAAATTCTCCATTCTCTTCTTTATGGATATGTATTATTTTAATAAATGATGAAATGCCGGATGAATTAATATAACTCGCCTTATTAAAGTCGAATATATATATATTTTCTTTTATTTGTTTTCTGATTTCATAATATGCGTCTTCCAGTAAATAATCAGCTTCTGAGGTAATGTCACCCTCAAGAGTTATTATGGGAAAATCCTTAGTTATTTTCCAGTTGATGCTGAATGCGCTCATTTCGATGTTTTTATTCCTTTATAAAAAGCGGAATATGTAGTTTAAGATTTCCATTATCTACACAGCTTTTCATTATTATACCGATATTTAATTCCACATTCAACGAATATGTTCAGCTCTTAAAAAAAATCAATTAAAATTTATCACAAACATTGTTTGTGGGCTTTTTGATAGAAAAAACACAAAATTGTTTTGTTAAATAGTGCGGTTTTATATTCGAATTATATTTTTTAGTGTAAAAAATTAATTATTATAGATCTTATTCGCTTTTGAAAGTTGTATAAATAGATCTTTACTGAATAATAACTTTCAAATCTTCAGAGCAGTACCAATAACTCAATATTTACATGGTCTAAGGAGCGGTAGCTCCTTTAAGAGCTCTGCAGGGCTTCCTGTTGTCCCGAAAACGAAGTTTTTTATACAGAAATCAGCTATTCAAATTTTTTATTAAACATCTCTTCATTCATAATTGAATAGGTATAGCCCTGTTCAGTAAGAAAGAGTTGTCTGTTATGAGAAAATTTTTCTTCTACTGAGTTAGATGTAATGACCGTGTAAAAAAAGGCGAAATTATCATTTTTCTTAGGTCTTAAGACACGACCGAGCCTTTGCGCTTCCTCTTGCCTGGAACCGAATGTACCTGATATCTGAATTGCAACATTTGCATCAGGAAGGTCAATTGAGAAGTTTGCCACTTTTGATACGATAAGATACTTTATCTCTCCATATCGGAATCTTTTATAAAGATCTTCACGCTCATTAAGCGGTGTGCTCCCTGTAATCATTGGGAAACCGAGAACCCGTTTATACTCTTCCAGCTGTGAAATGTATTGACCTATAATCAAAATATTCGAATCTTCATGAAATTTAAGAATCCTTTTTACAAAATCAATTTTTTTAGGATTCTCCGATGCTATACGGAATTTTTCTCTATCTTTTGAAAGAGAGTATTGAATTCTTTTCTCTTCTGGTAGCTCAATTCTGACTTCAGTACAAAGAGCTGTTGCGATCCAGTTTGCTTTTTCCAGAATCTTCCAGGGCATATCATATTTCTTTGGTCCGATTAGACTGAATACATCAGATTCAAGTCCGTCTTCCCGGATAAGTGTAGCAGTAAGACCGAGTCTTCTTTTACTCTGAATTTCCGATGTCATTCTGAAAACAGGAGCTGGAAGGAGGTGAACCTCATCATAAATAATGAGGCCCCAGTTTTTAGAATTGAAAAGATCAAAATGCAGAAAACCTTCCTTTTTGTTTTTACGATAAGTTAAAATATTATATGTCGCAATAGTGATGGATTTAATCTCTTTTTTATCACCGGAATATTCACCTATCATATCTTCCGTAACCAGAGTTTTGCTTAAAAGCTCGTCTTTCCACTGTCTGAGCGCGATTGTATTAGTTACGAGTATTAAAGTTTCCGATTTGATTGTAATCATCGCTCCAATTCCGATAACAGTTTTACCCGCACCACATGGAAGTACAACAACTCCGCTTCCACCCTCGGGACCGCCCCCTTTATAAAATGCATTAATTGAATCACTCTGATAATCTCTAAATGATAATCCGCTGCCATCCTCTTCAAGAGGACGAATATTTATATCACATGGATCACCTTCATCGTAGCCGGCAAGATCTTCAACGGGGAAACCCATTTTAATAAGTGCCTGTTTGATGTGTCCGCGGAATAATTTTTTTACTTTAATATTGTTTAAATCAATTCGTTCGTAAATGTAATTCTGAAGTTTTTTGTTGTAAAGAATTTCATTTATCAGGTTGGGGTCTGTAGATGACAAAACAAGATCATCACCGGCCATTACCAGTTTCAGCAGACCATATCTCTTCATCTGCTCATTTATTGTTGTATAAACTGTGTCCGGAATTTCGTATTTGGAGTATAATTCAAGGTTCTCCAATATTTCTTTTACTCTGAGCCCCGATGCTGCGGCGTTCCATAGAGATAGCGGAGTTATACGATACGTATGTATATGTTCGGGGCTTTTCTCCAATTCTGAAAATTGTGAAATTAAATTACGCGCATCTTCAAAGGCCGGGTTATCAACTTCTACAAGTAGAGTATTGTCACTTTGTACTATAACGGGTTTTGTCATTATTTCATCGCATTTAAAAGATTTATTTTGATAGTACTGTAAAAGTCTTTTGTCAATATAAAAAAGTATAATGATTGAATTTGTTCTGCAACATCCTGAAGATATGAACTGCTGTTAATAAATCTGAGACAGCAGTTTCTTCCGGTTGGTCTCCTGGTGAAGTATTTTTTGACACCATAAGTTTTAGAAAATATTATTAAATAAATGAAGACGCTGTCTCAATTAATAGAACCTTTGTTATATAAGTATTTTTCGGTTTCAATAACTGCAATAAATGTCTCCAGAGGTGTTTCGTATAAATCAAGTTCTTTCCCGAAGGATGAACCGGATTCTGATGGAAGTTCCATTACGTTATAACCAAAATATGAACTCTGGATAAAAAGCTGTAAAAGTACCCCGTGATCCTCCACGGTTAAATCTATATCTTTTGTGGAATCGACATTATAACCTTTAATTTCGGACAGTGGATCGGTCAGACTCAACTCTGTAACCTTATTTAAATACCCCGTAAGATCTCCAAAAAATTGTAATACACTATCGTCAATTTTACTATAATCTGAATTTTCAAGAATCCTGCTGCAAGTTACAATATCATAACCATAGTCCAGGTTGTTGATAATTTCAGGGAGATCTTTGACAAAACCGGGCTCCTCGGGATTTAAAGTAATTAAGTAGTTATAATTAAAATCACGTGCAAATATAACCGCTGATGTCAGACAGGCTCCATAACCTAACCCTTCATCATGAATAATACTTTTTACAAATTTAAATTCTTTTATCTCATCGAGTATATCGTAATCTGAACCGTCATCAATAACCAGCAGATCAATATTATCAAAGTTTTGTACTTCAAGAATTGCGCTTTTAATAAATTCCAGATTGTTATTTGAAATAATTGCGATTAAAATACTTTTTTCCATTTTTATCCCTGAATCAGTTAATATATACCATGATATAAAGTTTGCTTATCTAATCAATATAATAATATTAAGTAATTAGCAAAAACTCTCTTTTTCCCGTTCTTTACAGTTTTTTTAGAATTCCCTGTGTTTTTGAATTTTTTTAATGCTAATTTTATTATAATTTTCACTTCTTTAGAAATCTATAGTAAATTATATTCAGAGTTAGAAAGAATAGATTAAGAATGTTAAAAATAATTTATTTTTTATAGATTTTATTGACCACAGTGGGTCATAATATAGTTTTGTTTTTCTATTTTATCCTGAAGGAGATAATCATGGCAGTTTTAATAAAAGATATTCAAAGAAATAATAATGAAATAATCAGGATCGAAGTTTCTGAATTTAAAGGTAAGGAGCTTATAAATCTTCGCATATGGTATGTAGCAGGGAGAGATATGGATGGAACTGATATTTATAAACCAACTCAAAAAGGTGTCGCTTTAAGTCTTTCCGAATTTTCTGAACTTAAAGACGGTATTGATAAACTTGAAGCTTATATTAAGGATAAATCCTCTGGAACTGTTCCCGAGCAGCCGGCAGCCGTTAATAAAGCAGATTATTCTGAAGGAATTCCTGATCAGGAAGAAGATGGTACAGAAGACAAAGAGTAGTTTTGCAAAATAAATTAATGATGATTTTTAAAATTCAATATTAAGAAAAGCGATATCATCATTTATTTCAGTACCTTCGGCATATTTATTAACAGTATTAAGCAGCTGGTCGCAGAAGTCTTTACCATGAAGATCCAGATTTTCCTTTAAAAACCGGGCAAGTCTTATCTCTCCGAAATCCTCACCCTGTCTGTTTTTTGCTTCTGTTATACCGTCTGTATATAAAAATAGCCTGTCTCCCTCTGCAACATTTATCTTCTTCTCTTCATAATCGGTATTATCAGATATTCCTATAAACCATCCGAAAGAATCCAATGCGATTATCTGCTTTTTGGATGATTTGTAGAACAGTGGACGTGTATGTCCGGCGTTTGAATAAGATAATGTTTTATCAGATTGATTATAAATCAGATAAAAGGCCGTAATATACTGCATATCAAGCAGTGTTCCCCTAAGCTGTCTGTTGATTTCACTCATAAGATCTGCGGCATTATTGAATTTTTCAGCATATATACTGAAGAGCATTTTTGACATGGTCATTGTTAGAGCTGCCGGGATTCCATGACCGGTAACATCAGCAATAAGAAAAGCTGACCGGTTATTATCGAGTTTATAGCAGTCAAAAAAGTCTCCGCCAATATCTTCAATTGGAAGATAAATTCCGCTGATTTTCGGATAGTTAATAAAATCAAAATTGTCAGGTATAATAAACTGCTGGATTTTTTTTGCAGCTTCCAGTTCTCTTTTGATCAACTGATTTTTCTGGTATAGTTCTGAATTTACTTTTTTAAGCCTAAGAAGTGAAAATACCCGTGCTATCAACTCCTCTTCATTGAGCGGTTTAACAAGATAATCGTCTGCACCGATATTCAATCCTTTAATTTTAGAATTAAGATCATCAAGACCGGTCATTAGAATTATCGGGATAAACTCTTTTTTGTCTCTCTTCTGAAACTCTTTTAGAAATCCGAATCCATCCATTTCGGGCATAATGATATCCAGAAGAATAAGATCGTAATCTTTTTCTCTGAGCATTTCCAGTCCTTTTAATCCATTTTCAGCTTCATAAACTGTAATATTTAGCGGGCTTAGAATTTTACTTATAAATACTCTGATTAATCTGCTGTCATCAATACAGAGTACTTCGTAATTTTTACTATTTTCTTTTTTTATCATTGTCTATTATTATACTTTTATATTATTTTGTAAAACTTACCTTATACAATTAACAAATGAATTAGAGCTTATCATTTAGAACGGATGTGAAAAATCTTAAATTTAATGTCAGAATCAGATTTCTCAATCGCTATTGCTTCTTCGAAATAACAGATTATGTAATTATTATTAAGAAATAGCAATATAGATTATTCAATTTTTAATTACAAGACTGTTTTTAGGAATTTATGAAAATACTATTTATTCAATTACCCCTTATTGATCATTCATACGGCTATGTTAACGGGAATATAGACTATGCTCCTGCAGTAATATCATCATACATTAAAAAGAATTTTGATGATATTATATGTCAGACTCTTCCGTTTGTGATTTCAAATTTCTGTTCAGATGAAATGATAACAAAATATGCCGCTGCAGAATTACCGGATGTTATCTGTTTTACTTCATATCTATGGAATGTGGAACGTAACCTTCGCCTGTCGGGAATGATTCGTGAGAGACTCGATTCTGTATTAATTCTTTTCGGAGGTCCTGAAATATCTGAAGGGAGTATCGCCTTATCATCCCATCACCCCGAAGTTGACATTTTTATTTCAGGCGAAGGGGAGTGGTTTTTTGAATCATTTTTATCCGGACGCGATATCCGGTATATTGATGTAGAAAATAATTCAGTTGCGGTTCAATCAGAGCTGGAACTTGTTGGTAAAGAAAATATTGTAGAGCCTCTCTCTGCCAATCGTCTTAATACTCTCGTTGATGGTTCTGTTTTTATAGAGCTGACTCGCGGTTGTCCATATAAGTGCAGCTACTGTTTTTATTCTAAAAATCAGCATAAAGTAAGGGAGCTCCCTTTCTCTATTTTAACGGATGTTATCAGAAATCGAAAAGAGATAAAAGAAATTTACATATTGAGTCCTACTTTCGATCGTTCAAAGGATTTTATATCTAAATTAAAAGAATTAAAGAGTTTAAATCATCGGGTAAGTCTTCATACCGAAATCAGAACAGATCGGATAACACCTGAAATTGCAGAGCTCATGTATGATGCGGGATTCCGCAGCCTGGAAGTTGGACTTCAGTCAATGAACAAAAAAGCCCTTGGAAATGTAATGAGAGATACAGATCCGGAAAAGGAGCTTGTTGGAATAGAGAATCTAGCAGAAGCAGGGATTGATTTGAAAATTGGTATTATTCCGGGACTGCCAGGAGATGATATAAAGAGTTTTACTAAAACAATAGATGTTTTGTGTGATAGAGGATTCGGCGATTTTATTGAACTCTATCCATTAATGATACTTCCCGGAACAGCAATAAGAGAGAAGAGTGAAAAGGATAAAATTCTATTTCAGAATAAACCTCCGTATTATTTTATTGAAGGATGGAACTTTAGCTCTCAAAATATAAAACAGTTATCATCTTATATTGAAAAGAAAACCGGTATGTCGGCGAAGATTTTTTATCTCCCCGATTTTACAAATTCACCCGACTCGTTATTTACACGGGGACTGATTTTTAATAGTGATTCTGATACATGGCCCATAGAAAAAATTTCCGGCGAAGTAGATACTATAGTTACAGATCTTCACATTACCGTCAATGATCCGGATAAATTTTATATTAAATTGAGCCAGTTTATTAATGGGGCTGATCAGGCCAGATTGTATAATGTTATTTTATATACCAGTGAATTACTCGATGATGCTTTTGTAACGAAGAGTGTTAAAGATTCTGAAACAGATAATTTTTACAGAAGATTAAATGTCTTTAATTCATTTTCAGACGGTGCAATTTTTCACTTTTTTCATATAACTGAAAATATGACACAATATCTCGATGCTGTAAAAAAATATAGTTTTATCAATCCTGTGTTAACAGTCAATACTTCCACTCTGAATGAGATTATAAACAAAGATTTTAATGACATACCGTTACTTATTGAAAATGGATTATATCCCGAAATAAAAGAATTTCTTATCTCTGCATACGACGGGAATCCTGAATATGTTGCATTCCAGAATGAAAGTGAGATGCAGGAGTTTTATAATGACCTGGGAATTGATGCAGTGAAGTTGCCCTTTAATTTCGGGCTTAAAAAAATCTGAATTTTATAATTAGTGTATCCTCCGTATTTCAAATACGGATTGTGGATGTTACAATTTACAATAAGATTTTTCAGTCGCTAGCGCTTATTCGAAATGACAATGGGAATTCCTTCTGTCATTTCGAACCTCCTTCAGTTCTTCAGGTGAGAAATCTTATTTTATGTAAATAAACATTCGATGAAAGTTATGGTGAGTCTATTTTAATCCGTTAATCTCGTCGTTCATCTGCTTCAGTGCTTCAACAGATGCGTCATCATAATTTAAATTTTTAAATGTTTTGTAAGCATAATTCAGTGAGCTCGATGCGTTTATTCTGTGTATTCCAATTTCAGAAGACCTTTTAATAACTTTTACAACTTCTTCAATACTTCCCCCCTGTGTACCTGCACCGGGAATAAGAAATGGGATCTCTTTCCCTGAATTGATAAAAATATCGGAAATTTTTTCCAGCTGTTCAGGATAAGTTGCCCCTGCTACAGAACCGATGCCGGGATGATACCATTTTACAATCATTTCTGCAACGTGAATAAATATCTCTTTATTATCAGATCTTATATCCTGAATCTCACCTGAACTGCTGTTTGAAGTTTTAGTTAGTATATAATAACCTTTTGCCGGGTAGTCTTTGATATATGGCTCAATTGAATCGTAACCCATGTATGGTGATAATGTAACTGAATCAGCATCAAAAAAGTCAAATGCCTCTTTTGCGTATGCCTTTGCTGTTTTACCAATATCACCCCTTTTGTAATCGAGTATAACAGGTATACCTGCTGATTTATAAATTTTTATAATCTTTTGTAAAGAAGTAATACCGTCGATTCCATACTGAGCATAAAATGCATAGTTAGGCTTTACCGCACCTGGAAAAATATTCTTCTGAATATGTTTATTCAGAATATTTTCATAAAATTTAAATATCATCTCTCCCGGGGTTCCATTAGTTTCCGGAATATCCTCGATTACAGGATCAAGACCCATACATACAATACTTGAATATTTTTTCGCACTGTTTTTCAGAAGATCAATGTAGTTCATTTTTTTATATTTTCCAGAGTTTTCATATATATTTCATAATTGTCATTATCAAAAAGAACGAAAGAGACATTAACGGGAAACTCTTCATTTTCAATAAAACTGATAACGGTTTCAATTGCTATTTCAGCTGCTGCTTCCTTCGGGTAATTATAAACACCAGTTGATATTGCAGGGAAGGATATTGATTTAAGATTATTTTTTTTGAGCAGAAGCATTGAGTTCCAGTAAGAGCTGCGGAGTATTTCAGGTTCACTGCTTTTTCCGTCCTTGTATATCGGTCCAGGGGTGTGGATAACAAATTTTGCCTTAAGGTTATAACCTGCGGTAATTCTTGCTTCACCAGGTCTGCATCCGTTGAATTTTCTGCACTCTTCCAGGAGACCGGGGCCTGCGGCTTTATGAATTGCCCCGTCCACTCCTCCTCCGCCAAGAAGTGAAGTAT
>JBBRFT010000128.1:0-9711 GCA_038241375.1 Spirochaetota bacterium | reverse complement strand
ACCATCTCTTCTTAAAACTATCAGACCGTTTTCATTAAGTTCACGCATTATGCTTACTATATTGTCCCGACACTCCTCTACATCTTTAAGCCTTATTGCCCCCATTGCGCTCATCTCGGAGAGTACACCCTCTGCCCTGTTCTGACTCATATTCCTGAGTATTTTAAACTTGATATCGTCCTCGGCACCCTTAAGCGATTTGGCGATTGTAAAATCGTCGTTTATCTCATCAATAAGAATACGGGTCTCTTTATTGGAAAGATTGGCAATATTATCGAATGTAAAGATCATCTCCATAATCTCTTTTGACAGATCCGGAACAATAATATCCATTCCTTTCAGGAGATTCCTCTCCTGCTCGCTGCTCATGTGGCTCATTATACTTGCAAGGGAATCGACTCCACCCATAACCCCCTTCTCTTCATCGATTCTCTTCATCTCTTTGTACCGTTTCTTTAAAGCACGGGCTACGGCAACAGCAGCCTCGGCTGAGGGATTACTCATTCTGGCCATCTTTACACCGGTATCTCTGGATTTATCCGGAGGAAGGCTCTTTAAAACCATTCCCGCTTTCTGAGGAGAGATAAACTTTATCACCAGAGCAATAATCTTCGGCTGTTCATTCTGCAAAAGACTTACAAGTACGGCGCCATCAAGTTCATTTAGAAATTTAAAATTTGATTCGGTATCACGGTTTTCGATCTTCTTCACAAGTTCATCGGCTCTCTCCTCGCCGAATGCGTCTACAATCATCTTTCTGGCCTTGTTGATTCCGCCGGTGCTGTTCTTTGCGGTTCGTTTAAGTTCAAGAATAAACTCTCCGATCAGCTCATCTTTTTCATCCTGCGGGAGAGACTGCATCCTGACCATTCCGGAAGAGAGTTTTTCGATACTATCCTCATCGAGATGACGCAGAATCTCCGAAGCAATATCCGGCCCCAGAAGAACAAGAAGTGCCGCTGCTTTTTCGGTCCCGGTCATGGTAAAAAGTGATCTCATGAGTTGTCTCCAGTGATGCTGTTTAAATTTCGCCGGTCGTTCCGGATGGTATAAAAGTAACTGCTCAAAAACTTCTGGTGAATCCTAATCTCTACGAACAAGCCACTGCACCCCCGGAGGGGGCAATGAATCTGCTTTGCACCCTCCGGGGGTGCGGGGGCTTAAGAGGTGTAAATATCATTATTGACACCAAAGAATGAGCAGTTAAACATAAAAACAATTACAGTAATATTTTATACTTGAAAAAAATCAATAAATATATGATTAAATGACCGATCTAGATAATACGCGTCATTAAACAAACGGGGCTTATAAAAAAGTGCAGAAAGAAAATCTAATCAGTGAACAGCATCAGAATGAGATAATAACCGCTGTTAAAAATGAAAATGACATTGTCTTTATTACATATTCAGTTCTTGAAAGAACTGAAGAGAATATTAAATTTGCCATTGCAAAGATTCTAGAAAAACATAACCGTATTGACCTTTTTACACCAGTCTATTCATGTGTGAAAGAGCTTATCTCAAACGCCACAAAGGCAAACGCGAAGAAAATTCTTGTCCTTGAAGGTGATATTCAGGATCTGAACGATTCTGCCGACATCGTAAAAAAAGTACGTTCTATACTTAACGAAAAATCTCTCCTTGAGTACGGACTCAAAACAAAAAAATACGGTTTATCCACAAGAATATATCTTAAAGTATACAAAAAACACCTGGCTATAGAGGTGATAAACAACATGCCTCTGACAAAAAAAGAGATGGATAAAATAAACGACCGGATTAAAAAATCTTCAAAATATGACAACATCGCGGCTTTCTTCATGGAAAACCCCGATCCGGAAGCTGAAGGGATGGGGCTTGGACTTTCGATGGTGGTTGTTCTTCTTAAAAATATAAACATTACACATAAAAACTTCGCGGTTACTACAAACGGTATTGATAAGACTTACGCAAAAATTCTTATTCCCCTCAGCTGATTACTCGATCTTCCGCGCTCTCCGCTTCATCAGCGGGTATACACTGTTTGTTGAATCTATCTCGCGGAGTATATCCGGTCTGTCGGGCTCGGCGTATGAAATAAATGTATCGGTCTCTTTCACTGTAAATATTTCGGCGTATCTGATAGTTTCGTTATTAAGCCTTGATCTGCTGTCTCTGTAGATGACAAGCTCTGTCCCCTCTTTCACTCCGTCAAAAAGTCCCAGATTAAGGAGTATGCCGTCATCCTTCACTTTTAAAACTTTTCCGCTGTATGGAATTGTATTGTAAATCTTCTCGGCTATCATAATTGAAATAAGATTAAGATTTTCTCTCCCTTTTTTTGATTCTGTCAGCTCGTAAATAATATATCCGCGATTCAGATCCATGACCTTTAATGAAATACTAATATAATCGTCAACCTCGGATATCTCTCCGAAAATCAAATAGTCGAATTTCTGCTCACCCTTATCCGATATCTCCTTTATCTTTTTTATTGTATTAAAAAGATTTTCACCGTTGGTCTTCAGATTCCCGACTAAAGCTTCACGGTCTCCAAGACCAGGCGTTTTCATCCTGCCGAACTGCTGAAGCGCGAAGGTGAGATTATCCGCAGCGATTCTCCCCGAATCGGGATGATCAGTAATTTTTCCCGCGGAACTAAAGTTAAGAACAAGAATAGAAGGTACGTCTCGGGGGATATCATCATTCGCGTATCCTTCCCGGGCGTAAAGGATATCCCGTCTTTTAATAATTGCAAGGTTAAGCTGATCCTGATATTTAAATCCCGGATACTGCATAAGTACATTTTTCATCTCATCAATCATCAGCTTATTGTAATCGAGTATTGAATAGTAATCAATAAGCTGCTCCCGCACTTCCCTGTCCAGAGGATTCATAAGGAGAGATCTTCTAAGATAATAAATTACATTTGTATGAAGACTATCTCTTCTGTTTAACTTCGAGAGCTCGACATTTTCTCCTGCGAACATAATTCTTGCGGGATGAGCACTTTTATATTCATTCAGTATAAGAAAATTTTCAAGCTTTCCCTTAAGCAGCGCGTCAGAGGGGAATTTTTTATACGCATTAAGCATGTTTTCAAGGGCACTGTTTTTATCTCCGGACATATCATAAGCCAGAGCAAGACCGTATAAAACAGGTCTGCTCTTATTAACTTCTGAAGCTTTAAGAATATATGAAATTGCTGAATCGCGTTTACTTTTAAGTATGTCAGGGCTCCCCCCTCCGGAGATAGAGTTTTGAAAATTATAATCTTCAATCTCCATGAGAGAGATTATTCCCATATCCATATTGGCCCTGAAGTTAGACGGATTAATAGCCAGCGCTCTGCTGTACGACTCCCGGGCTTCGTCCAGTGAATCAGCGTCACCTGTGATCATGTAATTTTTAAGCAGAATACTGCCGTACTTGATATGCCCGTCTACGGACTCACCGGCTGATTCTATTGCCTTCTCAACAAAACCCCGGGCTTCCTTAAAGCGCCCTTCATCTGTTTTTATATCGGCCATCAGAAGAAGTGACTGAAAATGATAAGGGTTACTTTTAAAAATATTTTCGAGCTTTCTTTTAGCCCAGACTTTTTTATCCATTTTGTAGTAAACATAGGCGACACCATATTCGGAATCGATGGAGTCACCTGAGATTTTAAAAACTTTTTCGAAGAAGCTTATCGCATCGGTAAATCTTCCGGTCTCGGTAAGCACCATACCTATTCCGTTAAGCGCCTCAACTGAATTAGCATCGAGCTTCAGCGCATCTGAAAACATCTCCAGAGATTTGTCGTAAACACCGAGAGCGTAATACGATTTTGCCGCACCGATCATAGAATCGGAATATCTGCCGTTTAATCTCAGAGAATTTGTAAAATTAAACAGTGCTTTGTCGTACTCGGTTTTATTAAAACTTACCCATCCGTCTCTATTCAGAGAGATGGCATTCTGCGCATGGGAAACCGGTACAGAGGAGAATACAAGAGTAGTCAACAGGGCCGCAGCATATATGGTTTTTCTGATTTTTTTCATCGTCAAGGTAAAGCCTCCGGAAACGGTTTAGCAGATTATCAAAGAATAAAGCAGATTACAGTCAAGTCAACAAGTATTTGCCTATAAACAGAGAGGAATTACCATGGTGCTTTGAACGAGTATTTTTCATCAAAACTTTAAAAACTCACCCTCAACCCTCTGTCGCAAGCGACATCTCCCCCGAAAAAGATCTAGTCATCACCCACATCTTTTATTTTTAACTGTAAATCATCCCGTGAAGCCCCCGCACCCCCAATGTCATTAAGTTAAGCCCCCTTCCGGGGGGTTTGGGGGGCGGCAGTGAAGATGTGGGTTATGATTAGAAAAAAGTTTGCCGCTTAATGGCATTATTTATTTGATGATTAAAATCTGTTTGACCTTATGAATACAATCCCTTAGTTTATAAAAAAACCGGAGTATAAATAACCCATTTGAGCAGAAGAATAATAATATCGGGAAGAGAACGGGTACTCAACCCGCTTGTATCACTAATAATGTCTCTTATTTTTACCGGAACAGGTGAAGTCTATTCGGGATATCCCTTAAAGGGTATTACCCTTGCTCTTTTAAGAGCGGCTTCGCTCCTTGCTGTCCCATTCTATTCAATTACAAATATAAAAAGCTCATACCTAACGGAAGTTTTATTTTCGCTTCTGCTTTTTACTTTAATCACATTTTTCTCACCCCTTTACGCATTTTTTATAAGTATAAGAAAAAAGAAAATTATAATATCAGCCGTGAGTTCGGTAAAATTTATAGTCTTATCCGTCATATTAAGTTCAGTATTAACTATTGTATCAGCTACTCTCTTTTTCTCATTTTTTTCGATCACGCGAGTTAATTTGAATTATCCCCCTATTATAGAATCGGGTGACATTGCTTTAATAAAAAAATCTGAAAACCAGGCATACCGAAAAGGTGAAATGATTGTTCTGAAAGATGAGAATTTAAGCTTTGCCCGGATTATCGGAATTCCCGGAGAGAGTATTACCAGCGAAAAAGGGCGATTCTCCGTAGACAGATCGGAACTCCCCCTTTCCATTTTCACTGAAGATGAACTGAATATGTTTTCTCTTACAGATTTAGATGTAATTTCCGAAACTCAGGGTGAATTTAAATATCCAGTCATTCAGGATAAAAGTAATTATAAACTGAACATTTCTTTAAAAGAGGATAGATACTTTGCCGTTCCTGATGACAGAAATGATCTCGCGGGTTATTCCGCTGTTAAAAAAATCAATATTTACGGAAGACTTGAAGGCCTTTTGTTTTCATCGAAAAGAGTAAAACTATTAATAAAACCGTTCCGCCCCTCTGAATAAAATTTCTTCCATTTACAGCTTTTCAAAAAGTGTAACCTATGTGCCGATTGTACAATACCTGAGGAATAGTTCAATTATTTATTATTGATTACCAGTTTGTAATATTTAAGTCGTCACTTGATGGAATAGTTTTTAAAAAAAAGTCTTAAGCCCACCTCCGGGGGATTTGGGGGGCTTAACTTTGGGTCGGGGGTGAGTTTAAAAAATTTGCCGCTCAAGAAGTTCACTTTAAACTCCTGCATGATAAATTTTAAATTAAAAATTTTTATAAATAAATACTCACTTGACTTTGAGATTTATATATATATTTTAAGACCTGTTGTAGTTATAATTACCGATTCTATGGAGGTTCTTTATGATTCTCATCACAGGTTCAAATTCCCTGCTGGGTAAAGCTCTTGTTGAAAAATTTACACAGAATGGAGAAAAGGTAAGATGCTACGATCAGTATAAACCGGAATCTATTCCCGATGGAGTAGAATTTATACAGGGTGATCTTTTCACTACAAAAAGAATCAACATAGCATGCAAAGGTGCTGATACAATTATACACCTCATGGATAAAAGCATACCTCGAAAAATCGGTCGCGCTAAAATGAGAAAAATAAATGTATCAGGAACACGGAATCTTCTTAACGCTGCTAAAAAATTTAAAATTAACCGCTTTATATTTCTCTCAACCTACGCCGTGTACGGTAAAACTTTATCTTTCCCTCTGAAAGAGGAGGACAAAAAAAAGCCATATACTCCATACGGGAAGGATAAGCTTAAAGCTGAAATACTTTGTGAAGCGTTCGCGAAGAAGAATAAAATAAATCTCTCGGTAATAAGACCTTCGGTAATCACAGGACCGAATGTAAGAAATTCATCAATTCTGATAACACTCTATATGGCAATGGGGCTTGGGAACGACAACGTAATGTATCTGTCGGGAGATGGAGATACCAGATTCCAGCTTTTATCACCCGATGACGCGGCAGAGGCGTTCTTCAAGGTATATAAAGCCGGCGCAAAAGCACATGGTTTAACATTTAATGCAGGTTCCAATAATGTCCCCACACAGATGGAACAGATAGTTAAAATTAAAGAGAAAAAGAAACTCGACTTTGCGGTAAAACATATAACAAAAATGAAAGCACGATTCTATGCTCTTCTGTTCAAGCCGTCTAAAGTAAATTATTTCACTAAAGAACATTATCTTTTTATTTTCTACAGTGTATATCTTGATTGTCACAGATTAAAGACTGTTACAGGTTGGGAACCGAAAAAAGATAATCTCCAGATACTTTCGGAAACGGTGGACTGGTATAAAAGCAAAGTAAACTGAATTTAAAAAAAATATGAAAAACCCCGGCAGATGTCGGGGTTTTTCATATTTTTATCATAATTAAAAGTTATTTGTCATCGCGGTACTCGATTCCGGAAAATTTCTCCTTATCTTTTTTCTTCGATCTGGTAAAGGGATAAGTTACTATTCCACCGATAAATTGCCCCAGTTTGATAATAAGCATGAGAAAGAGTTTCCCGGCACTCCCCTCTCCAGGCTGAAAACTGAATGTAAGCTGTGCCCGCTTCATATCTTTAATAGTAATCTTTTCATTTTTAAACTTCATCTGCTTGATAAGCTTCCGCGCTTCTTTTTTATCAAGCTTTAGTTTTTTCTTATCCTCATGGTATTTCCCCGACTTGACAATAAGAAGAAACAGTTCGTTATCTTCCATAAGCTTAGATTTAATCTTTGCAACTCTGTCGATAAACGCTTTCAATTCAACTTTATTTTTTGAACCTTGATCATGAAGCATTTTTAAATACTGGCCCAGAAAATATGCCTGTTTATACACCCGTTCCTTTTCATCAATTTTCATGTACCTGAAATCGGCGTGCTCAAGCTTTTTTACCCAATGAAATATATTCTCAAGATTTTCATATGATACGTCATATAGTTTGTCTGTATTAATATCACCGACTTCAATGTAATTCTTTGAAACTTTTTTCAGATCTTTGAAAATATTATTCGAACCGTCAAGCATCAGACTATATATTCTCTTCTCTGAGGGGGAAAGGGGGCGGTCATCCTCTTTCGGATTCTGCATACGGTTTTTAATCTGCTTTATATTTATAGAGGATGGATCAAAGTCCACTCTTTCGTTTGCGAATTCCGACTTCATGTCATAGAAGTCCGGCTCAGGGAGATCATCCCCGATTTTTAAAACATGAAGTTTAATCTTTCCGAGTTTTTCCAGCATTTCTTGAACATCAATTTTACTGGCGCCGTCTGTAACGACCAGTATCTCGGCATTTGCCATATCTTTTGTATAATTGATATCACTCACAGCCTGGTACACCGCTTTTGTAAGATTAGTACTTACACCGCCGGTTGTAGTGAGTAAAACCTTTTCAATCAGATAAGGGTAATCCTCTTTTTTCTCAATTTTATGAAGCTCACCCACATTGGTGTCGAATGTTCTAAAAAAAAGTTTGGCGTTACTGTCAAGTTTCCGCCTGAGAAATTCCGAAACTATGCATTTCGCGTAGAAACCGCGCATTTTCATATCCATGGATCGCGAAGTATCGAGGAGGATATAGAAGAGCTGCTCGAATTTATTAGCCTCTCTTCCGCTTTCATTTTTCATTGTTGAGATGGGCTTAAAATGATCTGCTTCCGATTCGTAATACTTCTGAACCATTAATGTTTTTGTAAAAAGTTTCGCGTTGAAGATATCGTCATCTTGCGCGAGTTCACGTGGCAGCGTCCGTTTTAAATCGATAATATTTTTATAAGTTTCAATCTCCATCTTATCACTAAGTGGAGACTGGCGCTCTATTCTGTTTATCGAAATACTTTCTGTTCTATCCGGTATATGAATTTTTTCTTCGGTAGATATCTGTTCAATAGCACTTAATGCGTCCAGAGATGTCCGGTCGCTGAAGAGTGTCCGTGCTATTTCAAACAGAAGCATAAATTGCGGAGGTATAACCACCTGGATATTTTCAAAAAATCCAAGAGATTCCCAGTATCCGAAAAAATCGTCCCCTTTCTTGTGAGAGATCATTTCAAATATCCTATGTCAGTTCTCTGTATTCCTTCAGAATACCGTTTTTAAGCTCATTCACCTCTTCGACAGATGAGGTTACATCGAATACACTCTTCTTCAGGGAATCGAGAGTTATCTCTTCATCCTCATCTTTTCGTTTTCCGGTAAAAACAAGTTTAAGAAGATTTTTAATATTATCAAGAAGAGAACTTTTCTTCAGAATCATATCTTTCTTTTCGGGATCATTTTTTATCTCTTCAAAAATTGCGCGTATACCGAGAAGGAATTCAATTTGAGCAAGAGCTCCGTTTGCTTTAAAATGATTCATTGTTTTCTGATAAACATCCAGATAGAGATCTTTCTCCGATTTATCAAGATTCTTAATTGAAGTGTAACTGTTCAACGTACAGAGAGCAAGATACATTTCGCGCAAGTCTTCCATGTTAACAACAAAACGGTTATTTACAATGGCGCAGGCGCGGAGAAAATCACTGAGCTTTGCCTGTTTCCGTGGGCTGATAAAAAAGTTCTGATCATTTTTCCGCATCTCGCTTACGTACTTTGTCACGAAAACATTTTTCATAAAATAAATAAACTCAGGGACTTCGACTTTAATGTCGCGGTTCCGGTTTGTAATAATCTCATGCAGGAAGAGTATCTGGTTGAAGAATATTTTCTTATCGGGCTCAATAGGCTTGCCTCTGCTGACAGTGTAAGTCTGGTCAATAAGAAGCTGGTTATAAACATTGTTATCTTCAGGAATTATAGATTTATATGTAAACCTGTCGAGAACAGCCTCGGTAACTTCATTCATTCTCATGTAGTTTGCAGTTGCTATTGTTGTATGAACCGCGGCATCTATCTGCTCCGATCCGTTTACAAATTTACGTTCATTCAATACCGAAAGAAGTGAACGGAGAACCACATCACTTGCATCAAAAAACTCATCAAGAAAAACAAAATTAGCCTCAATGACCGAGCCTTTTATATTGTGTCTGATTCTACCTTTCCTGAATTCGTCAATATTATAGGGACCAAAATAATTGTCAGGAGTCTGATCTTTACTTGCCTGAGCGGAAAACAATCTGGCGCCTTCAAAAATATTAAATATTGATGTAGCAAGATATGATTTAGCCATACCTGTTCTGCTCAGAAGGAGCATATGCTCTCCAGTTAAAATTGCGTAAATAGCCTGACGGATAATCTCGCCGCGGCCAATTACAATTTCTCCGACATTTCCCATGTGCCAGTTAAGATATTCTATAATTGTGGGTATATCGTACTCTGCCTCGGGTATCATCTTCAGAACAGGCGTAACGGTATGGGGAAC
>JBBRFT010000127.1:0-9785 GCA_038241375.1 Spirochaetota bacterium | reverse complement strand
TGATCATGAAGTAATAAAAGGGGTTTTTAATAAGGACAGCGAACTGGTAATTATTCTTAATGCGGATATAATGCTCACTGTGAAAGATCTGGAAGTTCTGGCCGAATTGAAAGAATTTGCTGTATAAATAATTCAGGCGCTGTCAAAGAAAAATTTTTAATTAAAAGTATCGTTATGTCATTCTAATGAAATTGTAAAGTTTACGCTACCTGATGTGTATTTTATAGACAGTAAAATGCTGTTTCTTCGGGTATGACATTTATTTAAGGTTTATATAAGCAATGAGTATTTTTTTTACTCTACCATAACAGGAGAATTTTTATGGGTGATACAGGTCTGACTGAGGTTTTTTTAAACGAATCAAAAGAGATAATCGGAAATCTGGAGAATGATATAATAACTCTTGAGGAAAATCGTGATAATCAGGAGATTATTAATAGAATATTCAGATATTTTCATACGCTTAAAGGGAGTTCTGGAATAGCAGGTTTTAATTTAATATATGAATTTACTCATAACCTGGAGAGTCTCTTTGATAAAGTAAGATCGGGGGATATAAAGGTCAGTAAAGATATTATCGATATTCTCCTTGATAGTATTGACTGGATAAAAGGTGAACTTTTCGATAGAAGTGATATCGATTGTTCTGCTGAAATTAAAATTGATCTTAGTAAGAGAATATATGAATGCATGGGATCTATCCCCGAATCGGAGGAGGAAAATGGTGATTTCCTCAGTGAGGTCGGTGCATATTCAGGTGTAGGTGAAATTGAGAGGTATTTTAAGATTAACGCAATCTTTAAAGAGAATATTTTCAGCAATGGTATAGATCCGCTGATGATAATCGAGGATCTTGGTGGTTTTGGAGAAGTGCTGATTTCTAATATTGATCAGAAAAGGATTCCTGATTTTTATAAAATGGATCCTGAAAAGAATTATATGTCATGGGAGATCATAATAAAAACATTTCATGACGAGATGAAGCTTCGAGATGTCTTTCTTTTTGTCATGGATGATAATAAAATTGAAATTGAGAATGTAACGGAACAATACGCTGAGGTAAAAGATTACGGATATCTCACAGAAAAGAAACTTGGTGAAATTCTTGTAGAGCACGGGTTAATAAATGACACCGATCTTGAAGAAATTGTAAAAGAACAGGAAACTCTGAAAATCAAATTAGGTGATATAGTTGTTCAGAAGGGAATAGCCTCAACAAAACAGGTTGATGAAGCGCTTCAGGAGCAGTTTAATATCAAGAAAAAACTTGAAAACAGTACGGTTCGTGTTGATTCGGTAAAATTGGATAATCTAATGAATCTACTCGGAGAAATTGTAATCGGTCAGGCATCTCTTCATAGAGTTTCGGAAGATCTGGATGAGGCTGAATCGTTTAGTCTTAAAAACGCGCTTTATGGACTCGACAGGGTTACAAGGGAATTTCAGGAACAGATAATGTCAATACGGATGGTTCCGATCGGTCCGACTTTTGAGCAATTTAAGAGATTTGTCCGCGACACTGCTCATACACTTGGGAAAGAGATAAAACTTAAAGTCGAAGGCGGGGATACCGAGCTTGATAAAACAGTAATTGAAAAGATCGGAGATCCGCTAAAGCATATGATCAGAAATGCAATAGGGCACGGGATAGAAATTTCTTCGGAGAGAAAAGCAAAGGGAAAATCATCAGCCGGAACAATTACACTAAAGGCTTATCATCAGGAAGGGAATGTTTTTATCGATGTAATAGATGACGGAGAAGGGATTTCTCTTTCCGGAGTCAAGAAGAAAGGCGTTGCCCTTGGTCTTATCCCTGTAGATGAAAACTCAAAAGAGAAGATTATTTCTCTGATATTTAATCCCGGTTTTTCAACTACTGATGAGGTGGGAAGTCTCTCCGGCCGCGGAGTTGGAATGGATGTGGTTAAGACTAATATTGAAGAGCTTCGGGGATCCGTGGAAGTAAAAAGTAAAGAAGGTGAAGGGACACTTATAAGAATTAAGATGCCGCTTACTCTTGCTATAATTGAAGGAATGCTTGTCAAGGTCGGATCTTCGATCCTTATAATACCGCTTCTTTCTGTAATTGAAACTATTCAAGTGAAGAAAAATGATTATCGCACAGTTGAAGGCAGGGGGGAGGTAATACTTGTCCGGGGTGAATATATTTCACTTGTAAGGCTAAATGTCCTTTTCGGATTAGAAACAGAGATTACTAACCCATGGGAAGCTTTGATTGTAATAGTTGAATCGGACGGTGAAAGAATCGGTATAATGATAGATGATCTTATCGGTCAGCAGCAGATTGTAATCAAGAGTATTGATAATTCAATTACTACAAGCAGATCAATTTCCGGTGCTACAATACTCGGTGACGGCAGAGTGGCTTTAATTATTGATATTCATGGTCTTGTTGAAGAAATAAAAAATTATTAAATGATCATAATATTTATAGAGGCGTATATGAAAGTAGCAAAGGAAATGAGCGTTAAAAATGTTAATAACTTCTATTTTTCCCTGAGGGAAGAGGTTGAAAGCAGCAATCATGTAGTACTCGATTTTTCAGATACAGTGAGGATAGATTCTTCCACAGCTCAGATTATTATATCGGCATCAAAAAAGGTAATGGAGCTTGGGAAATCTATACGTTTTATAGGCGTGTCATCCGAACTGGAGAAATTATTAAAGCTGGCTGGAATTAAATTACAATGATTATTTTAAAAAGGTGTTAGAAATGAACAGATATATAATGGTAATTGATGATTCTCCCACTATAAGAATTAGTGTGGAACTTGCATTAAAACAGCTCGGTTTTATGATTAAGCAGGCAGAGAACGGACAGGATGCCCTTGATAAGATAAGCAGTATCAAAAGCAGTGGAGATGAAGTCGTTCTCTGTTTGAGTGATATCAATATGCCCATATTAAACGGTATAGAATTTATTTCCGAATTCAGGAAGGATGACAAATTTACACCTGTTATTGTTTTAACAACCGAAGCAGAAAAAGAGATTATTCAGAAAGGCCGGGATGTTGGTGCTTCAGGCTGGATTATTAAGCCCTTTCAGGTTGATGATTTGATAAGTGTAGTAAAGAGGTTTTTAAAATAATTATGAATGAAAATTTTTCAAAGAAGATATCAGTAATCGGAATAAATGAAGAGGTATTGCAGTATGTCACGTTCAGTTTAGGTGATGAAATATACGGTGTCTCCGTGGGCAGAGTTCAGTCTATAAATGAAATGACTGAAATAACACATGTCCCCAAAGCCCGGGCATTCATAAAAGGTGTAATAAATCTGCGTGGTGCAGTAGTCCCTGTAATTGACATGAGAAAAAAATTCAATCTTCCTCCGCGTGAGTATGACTCATTTACTGTAATACTTATAGTCGAAGTAAAGGGTAAACTTATAGGTATGATCGCCGATTCAGTATCAGATGTAGTAAGCTTCAATACCTCTGATATCAAAACCGGTATTAATTTTTCCGCAAGAGTTGATACCAGCGCAATTGAAGGAATTGGTATGTCAGGTGAATCTCTTACTATACTCCTGGACGTTGATTCATTTTTAAATAATGAAATTTAATCTGTAAATTATTCCAGTAATAATTCCTAAACTATTTTATAATAAAAAAGTTCTATTATCTCCGCCGCCGAAGGCGGCGAGGATATAAATTCCTTAATTGCACACTGAATAATATGTTTAAGAATTAATACTGAAATTAATAATATTTGTTTGTCTAACGATCTCACACGTTCCCTGTCACTTACCGGGGTTCTCGCTAATGAGATTATTAATTGAACTGCTTAAAAAACCGCAGTTATTTATGTTTCCGCAATGTCGTTTGCGCGGCGGAAAGAAATATCACCATCAGTTATGAATAGTTAATGTTAACCCTAATCAAATTATAGGGTTTATAATTTATAAATTAAGTATACATTATCACTTATTTAATTAATTATTATTTGTTCACATAAAAATGCATTGTTTGTTCCCGCAGTATTTTTGATTGAATTCAGAGTTGTTTCAACACCCTTATCTGTAAATATTTTAACATGTGGAGTTAATCATGAACATTCATTCGTTCAAATTTAAACTGATGTCGTACATCACATCAATTGTTATTATTGTAATCATAGTTATTCAGGTCGTAACACTTGCGTTTACCTATAATGCAATAAATGATGAAATCAATGAAAAAATGCCTTTGAAGGTGGACTCAATAATCAGTGAAATGAACATTAAGTTGAATCTGCACTCGTCACTTGTGCGTTCACTGGCATCGTTGGCTCAGGGTAATCTGAATTCAATTTCTCGTGGTGTCTATGTTAATACATTAAAAGATTTAGCGGCCGATAATATTGATTCTTTAGGTTTCGGTATTTGGTTCGAACCGTATAAATATAACCGTTCCGTAAAATACTTCGGCCCCTATGCTTATACAGATCATGATAAAATAATTTCGACTTCAGATTATGAAACATCGGATTATAATTTTCATAATCAGGACTGGTATAAAATCGGGGTGGGTAAACCTGCAAACAGCATTACTTGGTCAACTCCATATTTTGATGAAGTTGCGGGGGTTACTATGATTTCTGCTGTTTCCCCTTTTTATGATGGTTCAAATAAATTTTCAGGAGTATCAACTGGTGATTTTAGTATAGCAGTTCTTCAGAATATTGTGCAGTCAATAAAGGATGAAAAAACTGATTTAAATGCATTTCTGATTGATTCTGACGGTACTTTTCTGGCTTATAAAGATAAGAATCTTGTGATGAAAAAGAAAATAACAGAGCATGAAGATAAAAATTTTGCTCAGTTAGGTAGTGAAATAATGAAGTTAAAAAACGGCAGTTCCATAATCAGAATAGATGGCGAAAAGAGGCTTGTCTATTTTCGTGAAATCAGGGAAACGGGCTGGGTTCTTTGTATATCTGTTTCAAATAGCAAGCTCTATGCAGCTCTTTTCCGAATGTCTGTGACTACCATTTTTGTTGCATTGATCTCTATAGTTATCAGTTTTCTGGTTAGCCTTTTTATCTCCAGTAAAATTTCTAATCCTGTAAAAGCTATGAGCGAATTCGCACAGAAATTATCAGAGGGAGATTTTACTGACAGGATAGAGATAAATCAGAAAGATGAGATTGGTCAGCTCGCGCTTGCTTTGAACTCTTCAGCTGATAATCTGGAAGGTCTTATTTCAAATATTGTGTTCTCAGCCGAAAATCTCAGTATGGCTGTTATCCAGATCAGTAAAGGTAATATAAATCTTTCACAGCGGACGACTGAGCAGGCTTCAGCGCTGGAAGAGATCGCTGCAACAATTGAGGAAAATACAGCGACAGTGGATCGTAATGCTGAAAATTCAAGGAATGCTCAAACCCTGACTCAGGAGGGTGTTGATAAATCATCTCTTGGTAGTGAACAGGCTGTCGAGGCAATTAAGTCTATAAATGATATAAATGACTCAAGTAAAAAAATATCAGAAATTATCTCCGTAATAAATGATATAGCATTTCAGACAAATCTTTTAGCATTGAATGCCGCAGTTGAAGCAGCTCGTGCTGGTGAGCAGGGTAAGGGTTTTGCAGTTGTGGCCAGTGAAGTTCGTAATCTGGCACAGCGTTCCGGCAGCGCATCCAGAGAGATCGAATCTTTAATAAAGGAGTCAGTTGGCAAAGTTGAAAAAGGTACAGAGGTGGTTGTTCAAACCGGTGTTTTCCTGAAGGAAATTGCAGAATCTGCAAAAACAAGCGCTATTCTTATCTCAGAGATTGCTGCTGCAAATGATGAGCAACGTTCCGGAATGGATCAAATCAATAAGGCAATAGTTGAGCTTGATCTGGCCACTCAGCAGAATGCTGCTCTTGTTGAAGAGACTGCATCTGCAAGTGAGGTGATGGCTAATCAGGCACAGGATATGATTGCTCTGGTTGGCCGATTCATAGTACGGTCTAAAAATTAAAAAAGTTTAACTGTTTACGGTCCTTTTAATCCCGGATTAAGAGGACCGGAGGTTTTTAAAAATCAGTTAAATCCGCTATACCAGAGGATATCCGTCAGATGACATCTTCCCTGACCCTACCGCAGAAATAGGGTATTATTTTTAAAAAATATTTTACATCTCATTTCTGAAGATCACTCTTGATCTAACAATGTTGTTAATTTCTTAATAACATCTGAGGGTAAGGGTATGAGTTTTACCGAAAAATCAATTTTATTGGTAGATGATGATAGAGTAACTTCAAAGCTTAAATCTAGGAATCTGGAAAAGGACGGTTATAACGTAATTGTAGTCGATTCCGGCTCTGGTGCTTTCAATGCCATTGAAAATTTAAGTTTAAAGTTTGATCTGGTTTTAATGAATATGGATTTAGATAGTGAATTAAACGGGATACAGTCGGCAGAGATAATATTATCGAAATATAAAATACCGGTTTTATTTCTTATATCTAACTCTGATCCGGCTACAATAAAAAAGGCAAGATCAGTTTCATTTTACGGATACATTTTCAAAGATGTAAAACATTCGGTTCTTGTTGAAGCAATTGATATGGCCATTGATCTTAATAAAATATTATTGATGCTTGGTGCTGGTTTTAAAATTTCTGATCAATATGAGAATAATTCTCCCGGTGTCCATGCAATCAGGTAATCTATTGCAGGTCTTTCCTGTAACCCCCCTGTTAACCCTACTGCCATAATAGGGTCACAAATTTAAAAAAAAAGCTGTACAATGGATACTATTATTAGAGTCTTGGAATATGAATATAGATTCGGATAATAATTGGATATGAATATTAAACCTGATTTTAAAAAACAGAATTCTGGCGATAAGATTTATAAAATCAAGTGGTTCCTTCTCCTATTAATCGAAGGGTTTTCTTTCTTTATAATAATACCGTCCGCAGTCTTATATTTTTATTCATTTTCATCTCTTTCAGAGCTTCAGATTAATTTTCTAGTTTATATAACCCTTTTTGTCTTTGTACTTTTATTAATACTTCATATTATAATTTTTAATATAATGTTCAATTCGATTTATATCTCTTTAAAACCAGCTGTTGAAAACCTGACTATCAATCCGCTTATAGGTGTTAAAATCAAAGGTATTATTTTAAGTCTCCCATGTGCTTATTCACTTTTAATTATAGCCAGATGGTCGGTATGTTTCATTTTTTTAAGCATTTTGCTGTTTATAGGCCCGGGTATTAGTGTAAGTCAGTTATGCTGCCTTCTTATGGCAGCATGTTATGGTGCAACTTTTTCAACAATCATTGCATCAATATTTATCAAAACAATTATTGATGAAACAACTGGCGCAGACATTTTACGATTAATTGAAGAAAATAAATACAGCCCGAATATAAAATCTAAAATAATAATTTATTAATCCGGTGAGCAAAATGAAAAACTTTAATCAAAATTCAATCAATATTCTAGACAATCCCGACATCTATAGTAAGTTTATTGAAAACATTAATGACTTTA
This sequence comes from Spirochaetota bacterium, assembly GCA_038241375.1. GTDB lineage: Bacteria > Spirochaetota > UBA4802 > UBA4802 > UBA5550 > WRGT01. The sequence goes on along the minus strand of JBBRFT010000127.1, from coordinate 2,291 downwards.
TATTTTTACTGGATAAGTCCGGCAATTTTAACTATATTAATAAAATAATTGAGAAAGTATCCGGTTACACATCTGAGGAAATAATCGGCCGACATTTCAGTTGTTTTATATGTGAAGAAGATTTACCGGGTCTTGTGGAGAGCTATAATGATACTATAGCCGGAAAACTGAAGCCTTATGAATTCTGCTGTAAAATTAAAAGCGGTGAAAAACGATATTGCAGGGCCTCAAGTAAACCATTAGTTATTAATGATAAGAATGTCGGTCTCATCGGAATAATGTTTGATATAACTGAAAAAAAAATAATGGAAAAATCTCTTCATGAAAGTGATCAAAGATATCGCTTAATTACTGAAAACATGAATGAAATAATCCTGCTTATGGATCTTGATTTTAAAATTGAGTATATAACTCCGTCAGTTGAAAAGGTCAGGGGATATACAGTTTCTGAAATTATAGATTTGCCTTTTGAAGAACATTTTACAAAAGAATCATGGCAGCGTGTATCCAGAGAAATTGCTTTAATATCTGAACAAATCAGTTTAGGTAATTCTTCGTATTCGAATTCTATTGATGTAGAATATATAAACAAGGACGGTTCAACGGTCTGGAGGGAGGTTGCGATTAAAATGCTTTTTGATATTGATAATAACGCGACCGGTTTTCTCTGCTCAAGCAGGGACGTAAGTGAAATTAAAAAATCCTATTGTTCTCTCAGTAAATCTCAGGAACTATACCGTCTCATTACTGATCATATAGATGAAGTTATCTGGCTGATGGATACAGATCTTAATATTTCTTATGTCAGTCCTTCAGTCGAGAAGATCCGGGGATTCACACCCGATGAGCTTATTAAAATGGATATCTATGAACATTTTGCCCCTGAATCTTATGAAGATGTACGCGAGATAATAAGAAAAGATTTTATTAATGAAAAATTTAAAAATGAAAACAAAAACATTAAAGGTCCATATGATCTGCAGATGACATGCAAGAATGGTGATTTCAAATGGCATGAACTTATTATATCGGTAGTACGTAATAATGAAAATGATGAAATAACTCTTCTGGGTGTTGCACGTGAAATTACTGAAAAGAGAAAGATTGAACAGGCCTTAAAAATTTCCGAAGAAAAATTTGCCAAAGCTTTCAAGTATTCTCCGAATGTTCAGATTCTTACACGGTTAAATGATAATGTAATTGTAGAAATAAGTGATTCAATTGCTGAACGTACCAATTATTTTAAAGAGGATATCATTGGTAAGACGACACTTGATATCAACTGCTGGGTAAATGATGAAGATCGGACTGATGTATGGTGGCTGCTTATAAATACAGGCGTTGTTAAAAACAAAGAGATTAAAATGAGAGATAAAAGCGATGTTATTTACAACGTACTCTTCTCGGCAGAAACAATGTATATTGACCAGGAGCTGTATATAGTATCCACCATTTTTAATTTATCTGAAGTCCGTAAACTCGAAAACATGATTATTGAATTAAGTGAAAAGGAAAAATATAGAATTGCACATGAGCTTGACCATGGTCTTGTAAATTTTCTGAACAGCATTTCTTTATTAAGTAAAGAGTTAAAATGCAGGCTTGATGCCGGATTTATTGAAGAGTCCTATCTGGCATATGATATATCAAACCTTATAGATAAAGCAGTTTCGCAGACTAAGGCTATTTCAAGGGGATTAAATCCCCTGCTTCCAGGTGCAGGCAGTTTTATAGAATCACTGGAATCTCTCAGTTCATCAATATGCAATGTTTCCGGAATAAATTGTGTGTTTTCAAAAAGTAATTCAATACCCGAAATTAATAGTACAATTGCCCGGAATTTACTCCTTATCGCAAAAGAGGCAATCAATGGCGCGGTCAGGTTGAGGAATCCTTCAAATATTGTATTGATTGCTGATTATGAAAAGGGTAAATTTTCGCTCATAGTTCGTGATGATGGTAAATCAGTTGAGGATATAAAAAATGATGTTAGTTATATAGTTATCAAACATATAGCAGGTTTAATTAATGCTTCTTTGGAGTTTGATTTTTCTATCAGCTCAAATTCACTTCTCTGCTCCGTAACTCTTGAAGATGTGATTAATAACCGGATAATAAAAAACTACAAAGAGAGTATTCCGGACTATCCTCTAAGAAAGAGAATTGTTGTGGTAGATGAACAACCTCTTGTCCGCCGGGGGGTGATTAAAATATTAGAAGAAACCGGGAATTTTGAAATATGCTGTGAAGCTGAAAATTATAGCAATATGATAAAAGCAGTTAGAAAATTT